>NZ_CAJCKS010000162.1:0-10913 GCF_903970985.1 Pantoea sp. ME81
ATCACCACCGGTGCAGGTGCCGATACCCTGGTGTATCACCTGTTAGCGAGTGCAGACTCAACGGGAGGGAACGGTCACGATACCTGGACCGACTTCAATGTTGCGCAAGGCGACAAAATTGACATCAGTAACTTGCTAATCGGCTGGAATGATTCCACAAGTAATATTAATGATTTCGTGAAAGTGGATCATACTTCAGATGGCAATACCGTGCTCTCAATTGACCGTGACGGTACCGGTACGGGTTACAGCAGTACCCAGTTGATAACGCTGGAAGGTGTCAACGTTTCACTGGAGGAATTGCTGCAGCAACCGCACCAGACTCACACGGCATAAGGGGCCGCGCGTAGCAAGGATGCAGTAAGGGCTCATGGATGAGCCCCTTTCCTTTTACTGACTGGTGGATTATCGATGGATTTGATGCAATCAGGCGCTCCAACTCGCCGTTACTCTAAGCTAAGCGTCTTCTGTGCGGGCATCGCTTTATTTCATTGTTCACAACTCATGGCTGCCAGTGATGCGCTCACCTCGGCCAGCCGAATCACCTCCGCAGGCCTGGCGCAACAGCAGCAGGATCTGCCGTCATTAACCGGTGAAGTGGCCGAACCCGCATTGGCTCACGTCCCGGATTCACTCACGATTAACCAGGCCGTACAGCGTGCCATTCAGTGGCATCCGGATATCGCGCAGGCGGTGGGGAAAATGCTGGAACAGGCCAACCAGGTGGATGTGGCGAAAGCCAAATATTATCCGCAGATCAGCGGCGGGATGAACAACGGCTACAGCAATGCCTATACCGAGAAGGGGTTCAGCCCATCGTTTGTGTTATCGGTTTCGCAGATGTTGTATGACTTTGGCAAAGTCAGCAGTTCGGTACGATCCGCTGAAGCTGGCGTGGCGATGGAACAAGCCAACGTGCTGGTGAGTATTGATACGGTGGCACATGACACGGCCTCCGCGCTGGTGGAAGTGCAGGGCTATCAGCAACTGGTGAAGATTGCCCAGCAGCAGCTCGATGCACTGAGCAAAATTGGCGATCTGGCCCGTCAGCGAAATGATGAAGGCGCGGCTTCGCTCTCCGATGCCACGCAAACTGATGCGCGTATTGAAGGGGCGCGCACCACGCTGATTCAGTATCAGGCCAACCTCGATCGCTGGCGTGCCACGTTGGCGACCTATCTCGGTTGGCCGCTGGTGAAGAAAGTGAATGAGGATTTTCCGGTGAACCTGACGCGCTCCTGCGCGGTGGGTAAAGCGGATGACAAACTCAACCCGGCAGTACTGTCGGCATGGGCACAGGCCAATCAGGCACAGGCAAAACTGGATAATGCTAACGCGCAGAACCTGCCAACGATTTCGCTGGAACCCCAGGTGACGCACTACCTCAACAATCACTACTCCGGCAGTGAAACGCTCGATCGCACTCAGTATCAGGCCTTCGTCAAAGTGGAGATGCCGATCTATCAGGGAGGCGGGATCACTGCCGCGCGTGACGCCGCTGCCAACGCCTTGCAAGCGGCCAACGCGGCCGTCAACTCCGCGCGCCTGAAAGCACGGCAGCAACTCAGTGAATCGCAAAGTGCAGCCCTTAGCTTGTCGCAGAGTCTGGCGATTATGGGGCGGCAACAGACGCTGGGTGAGAAAACCCAGCAGCTCTATCAGGATCAGTATCTGCAACTCGGCACCCGTCCGCTGCTGGACGTGCTGAACGCCGAGCAGGAAGTGTTCCAGACCCGTTTCACCCTGCAGCAAACCATCAGTCAATTACGATCGTTGCAACTCGACTGCTTATACAGCACCGGGCATATCCGATCGGCGTTCGCTTTGAATAATCAGCGGATCCAGAATGTGGAGATCCAGCCATGACCCAATTACAAATTCCCGATGCCCCGAATGGTGATACCAGCAGTGGTGCCGACGGTCACGTTCCGTTAAATGGATGGGCGACGGCGATCATCCAGATCGCCACCCATTATCGTTTGCCCTGTTCTCCGGGCATGATTATGGCCGCCGCCGAATGGCAGGGTAAACAGACGCGTGACAAAGCGCTGCGCCATTTAGCGCGTCAGGCGGGGTTATCCCTCCAGCTGTACGAAGAGAACAAGTGGGAAATCACCAGCTGGCGTCTGCCGCTGGCAGTGGAGCTGGCCGACGGACAGGTCGGTGTCATCACCCACTTTGATGGTGAAGATGAAGTGCGCGTGCACTTTTCGGGAGATGAGCAACCGGCGCCCGTTGCGCTGGAAACGCTGCTGCCGGAGATTCGTTTTGCCGCCGCATTACGTCCGGTCACCGCCGCCAAAGACAGCCGCGTCGATCGCTATCTGGCAACGGTAAAGCCAGATTGGCTGCGGCGTTTGGTGCTGCATGACCTGCGGCCTTATGGCCACGTGATGCTGGGATCCTTCCTGCTCAACCTGCTAGCGATGGTCGGCATTATCTTCTCGATGCAGGTGTATGACCGCGTGATTCCGGCGCAATCCTATCCCACGCTGTATGTCCTCTATATTGGGGTGATTATCTCCGTGGTGTTCACCTACATCCTGCGTGTTGGGCGCGATCATGTCACTGACCTGCTGGGTAAACGTGCCGATATGCGTGTTTCGGATCGCGTGTTTGGTCATGCGCTGCGGCTGCGTAACAGTGCAGTGCCGCGCTCCACCGGTACCTTTATTTCGCAGCTGCGCGAGCTGGAATCGATCCGCGAAATGGTGACCTCCACCACCGTTTCCGCCATTGTTGATATGCCGTTCTTCCTGCTGTTTATGCTGGTGATGGCGATCATTGCGCCACAGCTGGCGTGGATTGCGCCGATTGCGGTGATCCTGATGGTGCTGCCCGGCATTCTCAGCCAGAAGAAGTTGTCAAAGCTGGCGCAGCAAAATCTGAAGGAATCGACGCTGCGTAATGCGGTGCTGGTGGAGAGTGTGCAGGGGCTGGAGGACATCAAGCTGATGCAGGCGGAGGACCGTTTCCTGCAACAGTGGAACAGCTACATTCGCATTACGGCGCAATCCGGTGTGGAGATGCGCAAAGTGATGCATTCGCTGATCAGCTGGGGTGTCACGGTGCAGGGGCTGGTGTATGCCAGCGTGATCGTGGTCGGTGCGCCGATGGTGATCAACGGTGATATCACCACCGGTGCGATTGTTGCGGCTTCGTTGCTCTCTTCACGCATGATTGCCCCCATGGCGACGTTGTGTGGGGTGCTGGCTCGCTGGCAGCAGGTGAAAGCCGCCAAAGGCAGTCTGGATGCGTTGATGAATCTGCCGGTGGAGAACAGCAAAGACGAAACCCGTATCCACTGTCCGGTGCTGTTCGGCCATTATCAGTTCAATGATGCGATGTTCCGTTATTACACCGATTCACTCACCATCGCGCTGCGCATCAAAAGCCTGACCATCAAACCGGGTGAGCGTATTGCCGTGCTGGGTCGTAACGGATCCGGTAAATCGACGCTGCTGCAGGCGATGATCGGCGGCATGGATCTGGTGGGCGGTGAACTGCGTCTGGATAACCTCAGCTTGCCGCATATTGATGTGTCGGATGTGCGCCGCAACGTAGGTTTGATGACGCAAAACGCACGCCTGTTCCACGGCACGCTGCGTGAAAACCTCACCATGGGCGCGGCCCACGCGACTGACGATGCCATCTTCGGTGCATTAACGGTCAGCGGCGGGGCGGATTTCATTCGTCGCTTGCCACTCGGTCTCGATCATCCGGTGATGGAAGGCGGGGTAGGCTTATCAGGCGGCCAGCGCCAGTCGGTACTATTGGCTCGCATGCTGTTGCGCGATCCCAACATTATCCTGCTGGATGAACCCACGGCGGCGCTGGATGATCATACCGAGAAGGAGTTCATCGAACGTCTGGGCGCGTGGCTAAATGGCCGCACGCTGATCGTGGCGACGCACCGTGCGGCGATCCTTGCGCTGGTGGATCGCGTGCTGGTGCTGAAAGATGGGCAACTGGTGATGGACAGCCCGAAAGAGAATGCGTTGCCGCCACCGCGTGCCGGCGGTAGCCCACCGGAGGTGCGTCCATGATGAAGCAACTTCCCGGCAAACTGCGACTGGTCACCGCGGCAGAAGTCGATTCCTCTGACGATCTGTTGGGGGAGCTGAAATCTGAGACCCACTACACCGGTGCGGTCAGGCTGATCACCATCAGCGCCGCGTTGATCCTGATATCGCTGGTGTGGGCCTGGTTTGGCGTACTGGATGAAGTCTCAACCGGCACGGGCAAAGTGATCCCGAGCTCACGTGACCAGGTGCTGCAATCCTTAGAAGGCGGCATCCTTACCGAGCTTTATGTGCACGAAGGCGATCGGGTGAAAGCGGGGCAGGTGGTGGCGCGTCTTGATGCCACGCGCTCGCAATCCAGCGTGGGTGAAAGTGCGGCGCGTTATCGTGCGGCACTGGCAGCGGCCTCGCGCCTGAGAGCCGAGGTCAACGACAATCCCCTTACTTTCCCCAATGAGCTCAAAGCTTATCCTGATTTGATTGCCTCCGAGACGCGGTTGTACAAAACCAAACGCGCTCAGCTTGCTGACTCGACGAAGCAGTTCAACGAGTCGCTGGCGTTGGCAAACAAGGAATTGGCGATCACACAAAAGCTGGCCAAAACGGGTGCCGCCAGTAGCGTTGAAGTGCTGCGTTTGCAGCGCGATAAATCGGATCTGGAGCTGAAACTCACCGACATGCGCTCGCAATACTATGTGCAGGCGCGTGAGGAGTTGGCGAAAGCCAGTGCCGAAGCGGACAGCCTGGCTGAGGTGATTAAAGGGCGCGAAGATACGGTGACGCGCCTGACCATCCGTGCGCCGATGAACGGCATCGTGAAAAATATCAAAGTCTCCACCGTCGGCGGGGTGATTCCTCCCAACGGTGAACTGATGAACATCGTGCCACTCAACGACCGTCTGCTGATTGAGGCGCGACTGTCACCGCGTGATATTGCTTTTATCCATCCCGGCCAGCGTGCGGTGGTGAAGATCTCAGCCTATGACTACGCGATTTATGGTGGCATGAACGGCGTGGTGGAAAGCATTTCACCGGATACCATCCAGGATGAGGTGAAGCCGGAGATTTACTATTATCGCGTGTTTATCCGCACTGATAACGACTACGTGCAGAACAAAGCCGGTAAGCGCTACTCGATCAGTCCGGGGATGGTTTCTACTGTCGATATCAAGACCGGCGAGAAGACCATCATGGATTATCTGGTGAAACCGTTTAATAAAGCCAAAGAGGCGATGCGCGAACGCTAATCGCACAATCTCGATGTTTAAGGGCCGCCGTTGAGGAGTCAACGGTGGCTTTTTTGTGTCTGTGAGTGGATGACTTAAATGAAATTTATGTTTTATTGGTGTGTGAACCGGTGCCATTTTGCAAGACGATGTCATTTTTTATCCAGTATCAGCGCTAACCTGTTCGCCAAATCTAATGCTGAAAGGATGCAGCTAACCAAGGCCATTCTCAGGGAGTTTTCTCGGTTTTCTTTGACCTGATGGGTTGCAATGGTAATTACTGGAAGCTTTTTGACATTTTTAGAAAATTTTAGTGTGAATTAGTGAAGCGTGTTGGGGATTTGACTTAAACTTTCGTTAACCAGATGAATTAAAGCGTTTTATACCAGTAGGTGCTTTTTTGTGGTTAAGAATCGACCGCTGAATAGGTAAGGGTTCAATAAGAATATGCTTAAAATTCTTGTGCCGCCTGTTGCTGTATGTTACATAGAGTGTCGAATTTCTATCCCTTGCTCACTTCAGATTTTTCTGTGAGCGTCGCAGTGAAAAATAATAAAAAGAGCTTACCTCACTACCCGTTAAGCGGATGCCTATGCGCACGCTTTGGCTCGCCACTGATAAAGATGGCGCGATGAGGTTTTTCAAGGGATAGAGCAAAATCTTTAATGCAATTTAGCTACGCGTCCGTTGTATGGAAGCGTAGCGAGAGCATTTGCCAGATACATCATGCAAAGGAACTGACATGAAGCAGGTTGTTTTTCAGGAGCAGCAAAGCGGCAGCATTTTGCCGGGATTTATCCCTTCAGTTTCTACCGTGTTGGTTGAGTGGCACCCAGCGCTTAGCCTCAACTCTCAGCATGACCCAATCGAATCTAAGAATCCGCAAATAGGGTGCAGAACCTCTGAGTCCCTGCGCTTTTGATTACCTGTTGACTGAATAAAAATAACCAGCCTCGTACAAATTTTCGGCTGACCATGGAGAAGTGGGTGTGAGAATTATTGCCAAACCCGAATTGTAGTTTGGGCACCCCAACAATAATTGATGACTGTTACATGTTGATGAAAGTGAAGTCCGCCGCATCCACGATGCGTTCGCGTTTTCCTGCCATTTCACTGGCGGAAATCCAGAAGCACCTGGCGAAAATTATCATTCTGCTGCCGATGGCGCTGCTGCTGATCTATCTCGTGATCTTCAGCCAGCCGCGCTATATGAGCGAATCCAAAGTCGCGATTAAACGTTCTGACGATCTCACCAGCAGTAGCCTTAATTTTGGCTTGTTGCTGGGTGCCTCTAATCCTAGCTCCGCCGAAGATGCGCTCTACCTCAAGGAGTACATCAATTCACCGGACATGCTCCGGGTGCTGGATAAGCAACTCGACTTCCATGAAGCCTTTAGCCATAGCGGGTTGGATTTCCTCAACCATCTGGCGAAGGAAGAGACTGCCGAGCGCTTCCTGCAGTACTACCGTGACCGCATCAGCATTGCTTACGACGACAAAACCGGCCTGCTGGATATCCAGACGCAAGGCTTCAGCCCGGAATTTGCGCTGAAGTTTAATCAGGCCGTGTTGAAAGAATCCGAGCGCTTTATCAACGAACTGTCGCACCGGATTGCACGCGATCAGCTCTCGTTTGCTGAAGCGGAAATGGAGAAAGCACGCGTTCGACTGGATGCCAGCAAAAGTGAATTGCTGGCTTACCAGAACAGCAACAACGTGCTGGACCCGGAAGCGCAGGCTCTTGCCGCCAGCACCCTGGTCAATACCCTGATGGGTCAAAAGATCCAGATGGAAGCCGATCTGCGTAACCTGCTGACCTATCTGCGTGATGACGCGCCGCAGGTGGTGAGTGCGCAAAACGCGATCTCCTCCTTACAAGCGCAGATTGACGCCGAAAAAAGCAAAATCACCGCGCCTCAGGGCCACAAGCTGAACCGTATGGCGGTGGATTTTGAAGAGATTAAATCGAAGGTAGCGTTTGATACCGAGCTGTACAAGCTGGCGCTGACTTCGATTGAGAAAACCCGCGTGGAAGCGGCACGCAAGCTGAAAGTCTTATCGGTGATCAGTTCACCGCAGCAGCCGCAAGAATCCACATTCCCCAATACCCCTTATTTGATCGCCTGCTGGTTGCTGGTGTGCTGCTTATTGTTCGGCACGCTGAAATTGCTGTTAGCCGTTATTGAAGATCACCGGGATTAATTGAGTTCGTCATGAAATTATTGAAGTCACTGTTACTGCTTGCCGTCTGGCAAGCCACCTCCGCCAGCGCGGCCGTCGATATTAATGCCGACCCGAATCTGACCGGTGCGGCACCGCTGCCTTCGTTCCTCACCGGCCAGCAGAGTCAGGTGCAGAGCAGCGATGGGTTTGATAACACCCCGCGCCCGGTAGCACCGGCGATGATAAGCCGCATGTTCGGCGCACAGCTGTTTAACGGCACCAGCGCCGATAGCGGCGCTACCGTTGGCTTCAACCCTGGCTATGTGCTCAATCCTGGCGACAGCATTCAGGTTCGTTTGTGGGGCGCGTTCACTTTTGATGGCGCTCTGCAGGTTGATCCGAAAGGCAATATCTTCCTGCCGAATGTGGGGCCGGTAAAAGTCGCGGGCGTGAGCAACAGTCAGCTGAATGCGTTAGTGACTAGCAAAGTAAAAGAGGTTTATCAGGCTAACGTCAGTGTGTACGCCTCGCTGCTGCAGGCGCAGCCGGTGAAGGTTTACGTGACCGGTTTTGTGCGCAGCCCTGGACTATATGGCGGTGTGACCTCTGATTCCCTGCTCAACTACCTGATTAAAGCGGGCGGCGTCGATCCCGATCGCGGCAGTTATGTCGATATCGTGGTGAAGCGTGGCAACCGCGTGCGTTCCAGCATTAACCTGTATGACTTCCTGCTCAACGGCAAGCTGGGTCTGTCACAGTTTGCCGATGGTGACACCATCGTGGTGGGGCCGCGTCAGCACACCTTTAGCGTGCAGGGTGATGTGTTCAACAGCTATGACTTTGAATTCCGTGACAGTAGCATTCCGGTGACGGAAGCGCTGAGCTGGGCGCGTGCTAAGCCAGGCGCCACCAACATCACTATTATTCGCCAGCAGGGCTTGCAGAAACGTAGTGAGTATTACCCGATCAGTTCTGCGCCGGGCCGCATGTTGCAGGATGGCGATACGCTGATTGTCAGCACCGATCGCTATGCCGGCACCATTCAGGTTCGCGTCGAAGGTGCGCACTCTGGCGAACACGCGATGGTGCTGCCATACGGTTCGAGCATGCGTGCGGTGTTAGCGAAGATCCGCACCAACAGCATGTCTGAAATGAGTGCTATCCAGCTTTACCGTCCTTCTGTGGCGCAGCGTCAGAAGGAGATGCTGGATCTGTCCCTGCAGAAACTGGAAGAGGCCTCGCTCTCTGCCCAGTCCTCCACCAAAGAAGAAGCCAGCCTGCGCATGCAGGAAGCTCAGCTGATCAGCCGCTTCGTCAACAAAGCGCGCAACGTGGTGCCGAAGGGTGAAGTGATCCTCAACGAGAAGAACCTCGATTCGATTCTGCTGGAAGATGGCGACGTGATTAACATCCCGCAGAAAACCTCGCTGGTTATGGTGCATGGCGAAGTGCTGTTCCCGAATGCGGTGAGCTGGGAGAAAGGCATGAGCCCGAAAGATTACATCGAGAAGTGTGGTGGTCTGACGCAGAAATCGGGTAACGCCAAGATTGTGGTGATTCGTCAGAACGGTGCAGCCGAGAACGGTGAAGATGTCGACACGCTGAACCCAGGCGACGAGCTGATGGTACTGCCGAAGTACGAATCGAAGAACATCGAAGTGACACGTGGAATTTCCACCATCCTCTACCAGCTGGCGGTGGGTGCGAAAGTGATTCTGTCGATCTAAGGATAAAGAGACATGATTGGTATTTTCTCATCAGGTATTTGGCGTATTCCGCATCTGGACAATTTTCTGGCACAGCCGTGTCAGAAGCTTTCTCCGATGCGTCCTATACCCGCTGAGATTGATACTGTCGCGGTGTGGGGCCATCGCCCTAGCGCACGCAAGCCGGTGGAATTAGCACAGGCGGCGGGTAAATCAATTCTCCGTCTCGAAGATGGTTTTATCCGCTCGCTAGATTTGGGGGTAAGCGGGGCTCCGCCACTCTCAATGGTGCTGGATGATGAAGGGATCTATTACGATGCCAGCCGACCGAGTGCGCTGGAGCGTTTGATCCACCAACGCGAAGACAATCAGGCATTAGCCGCAGAAGCGAAAGAAGCGATCCACACCATCGTTACGGAAGACCTTTCCAAATATAACCAGGCTCCGGCATTCATCGCCGGGGAGAGCCTGACCAGTAACTTAGTGCTGGTGGTGGATCAGACCTTTGGCGATATGTCAGTGACATACGGTAACGCCGGGCCAGATGATTTTGTAGCGATGCTGGATGCGGCGATAAAAGAAAACCCGTCATCGACCATTTGGGTGAAGGTCCATCCTGATGTGTTAGAGGGTAAAAAAGCCGGATACTACCATCAGCTGCAATCGACGCATCGCGTACATTTGATGGCGGACAACGTCAGCCCGCAATCGTTGCTGCGGCATGTCTCACGCGTATATGTGATGACTTCGCAATATGGTTTCGAAGCTTTGATGGCAGGTAAGCTAGTGACCTGCTTTGGCCAGCCCTGGTATGCAGGATGGGGGTTAACTGACGATCGCCATCCACAGGCGGAGCAACTTCGCCAGCGTCGTGGAAGCTCAACGTTGGAAGAGTTGTTTGCCGCCGCCTATCTGCGTTACAGCCGGTATATCGATCCGTTGACAGGTGGAGCCGCAACTCTATTTGATGTGTTGGGCTGGATGCAGTTACAGCGACGTCATCAGCAGCAGCGCAGTGGACATTTATGGGCTCCAGGATTAACGCTGTGGAAATCCACCATCCTCAAACCGTTTTTACATACCACCGCCAATAAACTGAGTTTTTCCCGCCATTGCCGTGCTGCTACTGCATGTGTGGTGTGGGGAGTACGAGGCGAGCAACGCTGGCAGGAGAAAGCCAGATTACGCCAGCTGCCGTTATGGCGGATGGAAGATGGTTTCCTGCGCTCTTCAGGTTTGGGTTCAGACTTGCTACCGCCACTTTCTCTGGTATTGGATAAGCGCGGCATCTATTACGACGCCACACGCAGCAGCGATCTCGAAGTGATGCTAAACCATAGCGAACTGACGCTGGCACAACAGTTGCGAGCAGAGAAACTGCATCAGCGTTTGGCTGAGAGCAAACTGAGTAAATACAACTTAGGGGCGGATTTTGCCCTGCCGCAAGGTTCGCAGGGTAAGCGGATTCTGCTGGTGCCCGGCCAGGTTGAGGATGATGCCTCAATTCAAACGGGTACGCTTTCCATCAACACCAATCTGTCATTACTGCGCACGGTTCGTGAGCGTAATCCCGATGCTTTCATCATTTATAAGCCACACCCTGATGTGCTGGTAGGCAATCGCAAAGGGGATATTCCGGCGGAAGTGGTGACGCAATTGGCGGACTATCAGGCGCTGGATGCTGATGTCATTCAGTGCATCCAGATGGCAGATGAACTGCATACCATGACTTCACTCTCCGGCTTAGTGCTAATTCCACCGGCTTGCGTGCGCTAGGGCGATGGCCCCACACCGCG
>NZ_CAJCKS010000163.1:0-10896 GCF_903970985.1 Pantoea sp. ME81
GATCGACAGCAAATAAAACAACGCAATACGCCAGATCACTGAGTTGGTGGCCTGCGTAATCTGCTTTTTCGGTTCACGTGATTCCGCTGCCGCAATGGTGACGATTTCCGTTCCCATAAAGGAGAACATGGTAGTCAGTATGGCGGCCAGCACGGCACCGATGCCGTTTGGCATAAACCCGTGCGTGTCATAGAGGTGAGAAATGCCTTGCGTGCTACTACCCGGCATCAAGCCAAAGATAGCCAGACTGCCGACAATCAGGAAGGCGACAATGGCGACCACTTTCAACAAAGCAAACCAGAATTCGAACTCACCGTAATTCTTGACGCTGAACAGGTTGCTGACCGTCAGAAACGTGGTGATCGCCAGGGTATATTCCCACACGGCAATCTGCGGGAACCAACTGTGCAATATCGTGCCTGCGGCATTGGCTTCAAGCGGAATGACCAGCACCCAAAACCACCAGTAGAGCCAGCCAATGGTAAATCCAGCCCAGCGTCCCAGTGATTTATCTGCATAGGTGGAGAAAGAGCCGGAGTCCGGTGAGGCAACGGCCATTTCCGCTAACATGCGCATAATCAGCACCACCAGCGCACCGGCTGCGATGTAGGCCAGTAACACGGCGGGGCCTGCTTCGGCGATAGCATGACCGGAACCGACAAACAGTCCGGCACCTATCACACCGGCAATGGATAACATGCGGACATGACGCGGCTTTAAGCCTTGCGCAAGCGCATCGGCATTCTGTGAACTCATTGTTTTCTCCAGATTGTCTCTCGGGCTGTGATTTGACACAGCCTGGCTGCAGCAGGTGGATGACCAGCCCGTATACGGGCTGGCTAAGCTGAGGGCCTACGAATCCTGGTGCGCGCTCAGCACGGTGCTGAGAATCTCCAGCGCCTGGCTGAATTGCGCATCCGGAATAGTGAGCGGATAGAGGAAGCGAATCACGTTGCCCTGCGGACCACAGGTCAACAACAGTAAACCGCGCGCCATGGCGTGTTGCTGGATGGCCTGAGCGGTTTGCGCCTCGGCAAACTCCACCGCGACCATTGAACCCAATGCACGAATGTCGGTGATCGCGGAGCAGTGGCGACGTGCTTCATTGAGGAATTCGACCAGCTGTGCGCCCAGCTTTACTGAGCGGTCACACAGTTGTTCTTCGGCAATAATGTCCAGCACCGCATGCGCGGCGGCAATCGCCAGCGGGTTTCCGGCGTAAGTGCCACCCAATCCACCAGGTCCAGGCGCATCCATGATCTCTGCGCGACCACTCACCGCAGACAACGGCATGCCGCCCGCCAGACTTTTCGCCATGGTGATGAGGTCAGGCTTGACGGTGTAATGGTCCATGGCAAACAGTTTGCCGGTACGACCAAAGCCGGTTTGCACTTCGTCTGCAATCAGCAGAATGCCGTGCTGATCGGCCAGTTGGCGCAGGCGAACGAAGAACTCAGCAGGAGCAATGTGGAAACCGCCTTCGCCTTGTACTGGCTCCAGCACAATGGCTGCCACGTCTTGCGGCGCGATATCCTGAGTGAAGATGTCTTGCAGGCTCGCCATCGCATCATCAATGCTAATACCGGCCACGCTGTTGGGATAACGAGCGTGCCACACGGAAGCGGGCATCGGGCCGAAGTCACGCTTATAGGGGGCCACTTTGCCGGTCATCGCCATCGTCATAAACGTACGACCATGGAACGCGTTACCGAAGGTGATAATGCCGTGACGGCGTGTGGCGGCGCGCGCAACTTTAACGGCATTCTCAACCGCTTCAGCACCGGTTGAGAAAAAGGCGGTTTTGGCTTTACCGGCTATGGGCACCACGCTGTTGATGCGCTCTGCCAGGCCGACATAGCTTTCGTAAGGCGTCACCTGGAACGCGGTATGGGTGAATTTTTCTAACTGTTCCGCGATGGCTTTCACAATGCGCGGATGACGGTGGCCGGTGTTGAGCACCGCGATACCACCAGCGAAATCAATCCAGCTGTTGCCTTCAACGTCACGCAACGTCGCATTCTCTGCCTGATCGACATACCACTGGCAAAGATTACCGGTGCCACGTGGGAGTGCGTCATCTTTGCGTTGCTGCAGCTGGCTGTTTTTACCTTCCATAACCTTTCCTTAGCGATAAGCGTCTTTACAAATCACGACAAACACGCTTATTTATCCCTGCGCTAAGGTTTGTTGCCAGAGCCACTTTTACAGAAAAGGATGGAGCCAATTGCGGAGTTTGTACGCCGATCATGTATTAGAACGTTTGCAGTTTATGCCGGAAGGAACGTTGCAGCAGCGTCTGTTGGCGTGTATGCAGGCGGCGATTGTTGAGGGGATTTTTCCACGCGCCACGCGATTACCGGCCACGCGCGACATGGCACGGGAATTATCGGTGTCACGTAATACCGTACTTAACGTTTATGAAAATTTGATGTCACAGGGCTATGTTACCGCGCGCACCGGCAGCGGAACCTGGATCGCCGAAACGCTGCCTGAAGGGTGTTTAAACAGCCCGCGCGGCGATGACCTGACACTGCCGCTGAGCGCGAAAACGGCGGCGATTTCTAAACGCGGTGCATCGCTGTTAGGCCATGCCAACGCCTCGCCTTATCAATGGGGCGCGTTTGTACCAGGCGCACCGGACGTGACGCAGTTTCCGCATAAACTTTTTAGCCAGATTCAGGCGCGATTAAATCGCGAACCTGATATTGAACGGCTGATTTACAGCAACAATGGCGGCTGTCCGCAATTACGACAGGCGCTGGCGGAGTATCTCAGCGTGGCCCGATCGGTGCGTGCGGATGCGGATCAAATTATCATCACCGAAGGCATCCATCAGGCAGTTGATCTGGTGACGCGCGTACTTTGCGATCCCGGTGATACCGCGTGGATTGAAGAGCCAGGCTATTGGGGCACGCGAAACCTGTTACGCATTAACGGACTGAAAATCCAGGCCATGCCGGTTGATGATCAGGGCATTATTCCTGATTTACCTTCGCGAGCGCGGGCACCAAAGGTGATATTTGTGACACCGTCACACCAATATCCATTGGGCGTTCATCTCAGCCTTGAAAGACGTAAGCAGTTGCTGGATTTAGCCAGCAAACATAAAACCTGGTTGATAGAGGATGACTACGACAGTGAGTTTCGCTTCGCGGGGCAGCCATTTCCCTCGCTGCAAGGTTTTGAGCCCGATGCACCGGTGATTTACATGGGCACGTTCAGCAAAACGCTCTATCCAGCACTGCGACTGGGTTATCTGGTGGTGCCAAAAGCGCTGGCTCAACCTTTACGCGTGGCGGCGGCGGAACTCTATCGTGGCGGGCATCTGCTGGTGCAGCGGGCGCTGGCGGAATTTATCCAGAAAGGGCATTACATGGCGCATATCCGCCGTATGCGCAAACTCTACAGCCAGCGTCGTCGCTTTTTAGCGGGTCTGATTGAGCGTTATCTTGGCGCTGATTTTATGCCGCGCGTCAATCATGAAGCGGGCTTGCATCTGGTGGTGAATTTACCGGCTGGATGTGATGATGTGGCGATTGCTGCACTGGCGCTGCGGCGCGGTGTGAAGGTTAGACCGTTGTCGCAATATTACATGCACCAGCAAGAGCGACGGGGCTTGCTGCTGGGTTATGCCTGCGTGGATGAACGTCAGTGTCAGGATGCGTTTGGTGTATTGAAGGCATGTCTGATGGAGAGCGGGATTTTAGCGCGTTCATAGACGTGTGCGCATGCAATCATAATGATGGGCGGCCCGAGGACCGCGTCATTCAGGACTGAACGATACCGTTTAAACGTTGCACGACATCAGCACTCAACACCAAATCGCCACTGGCGAGATTCTGCTGGAGATGTTCTGGTGATGATGTGCCAGGAATCAACAGAATGTTTGGCGAACGCTGAAGTAACCAGGCCAGGGCAACCTGCAATGTAGTGGCATTCAACTCTTCGGCCACGGCGGTAAGCTGCTCGGATTGCAGCGGTGAGAAACCACCCAGTGGGAAGAACGGCACATAAGGAATGCCCTGCGCAGCCAGTTGATCGACCAACGCTTCATCCTGGCGATTTGCCAGATTGTAGAGATTCTGCACACAGGCGATGGGCGTCATTTTCTGCGCATCTTCCACTTGTTTGGCCGTTACGTTGCTCAGACCAATATGCTTAACCAGTCCGCGCTCTTTAAGCTTGATCATCGCTTCGACCTGCGGTTCCAGTGAGCCTTCTGCAGGTGCGTGCACGTCGAGCATCGAACGCAGATTCACGATTTCCATCACCTCCAGACCAAGATGACGCAGATTGTCTTCTACCGCCTGGGTCAATTCATCGGGCGAGATAGCGGGCAACCAGCCTCCTTTCGCATCACGACGTGCACCGACTTTAGTGACGATCACCAGATCGTCGGAATAGGGATGCAGAGCTTTCTTTATCAGTTGGTTAGTAATGTGCGGGCCATAAAAGTCGCTGGTATCGATATGATTGACGCCAGCAGCCACCGCATCACGTAGTACCTGTAATGCCCGATTCTCATCGGCTGGCGGCCCAAACACGCCTTTGCCGGCCAGCTGCATGGCGCCATAACCGAGGCGTTTAACCTGACGATCACCCAAAGTATAGGTATTTGCGTTGTGAGACATGGAAACCTCCTTCGTCGATGTGTGTACAGATTGTAATCGACGCATGGCTGTGCAACTATCCGGTGAAATCAGGACACAGTGTGCGGAATGGCGAACAATGGCATTGGATATTGCACTGCTACATGCGGTGGTGGCCGTGGCAAAAGCGGGCGGATTTCGTGAAGCCGCCCGCATGACGGGAAGCAATCCTTCTCGTTTAAGTGACGCCGTAAGACGAGCGGAAGAACAACTAGGCGTTCGGTTATTTAACCGCACCACACGCACCGTGGTGCTCACCGAAGCGGGCAGAGCGTTAATGTCGCGCTTGATGCCAGCGATGAACGAAGTTGATGCTGCTCTGGATGCACTGAATAATTTTCGTAATACGCCGGGAGGGACACTGCGTTTGAATGTCCCCGTTAGCGCTGCCCGGTTGGTGCTGCCCTCCATCGTGCCCGGCTTCCTTGAGCGCTATCCCGACATTCAGTTGGAGGTCGTGGCGGAGAGCAACGTGCAGGATATTTTCCGCGATGGCTGTGATGCCGGCATTCGTTACGATGACCACCTTGAACAGGATATGGTGGCATTGCCAATTGGTCCGCGCAGCCAACGTTTTGCTGCCGCCGCTGCGCCTGGCTATCTGGCAAAGCATGGCATGCCGCAACACCCCCGCGATTTAATGCAGCACCGCTGCTTGTATGGTCGCTACGCGACGGGTGTCATTGCCGATTGGGAGTTCGAAAATGGGGATGAGGTCGTGCGCTTACAGCCGAAAGGTCCATTGATTTGCAGTATTGGTGCGGCAATGGATCTCACGGTTTCTGCTGCTGTTGCAGGCGTGGGAGTGGTTTATTTGTTCGAAGACTGGATCAAACCCGCCTTGAATGACGGTAGTTTGCAGCCGATTTTACCTGAGTGGTGGCAGAGATTTTCCGGTCTGTGGCTCTACTATAACGATCGCCGGCTGATCCCGGCACCGTTACAAGCCTTCCTCGACTATGTGCGCGAACTCAATGCGCAGCAGCAGGCGGGTTAACCAGTAGTCCGGACATCAATACGCGAAACGCATCAACCGCGCGCGGAAGCGCAGCTACCGGTTCGCTGGAGGCGGCAATCCACAGCGCGGCATTTAATGCGGCGCCATTGACTAAATGTGCGGCCGCTTCAGTATCAATCGGCTTCACCGTGCCCTCTGCAATCAGTACAGAGAGCCTGTCTGCAGTGGTGCGCAGACAGGCAGTCTGATTGGGCCACTGTGAAGGATCGCCGAGCACAGCGGGACCATCAAGCAGCATGATGCGTTGCACCTCTGGCTCCAGTGACATCTCAATGTAGGTTATCGCTTCTGCCAGAAAGGCATGCCACTTTGATTCAAACTGCTGCCCAGCGGCATGCATCTGCACCAAAATCTCTGCGTCGATCTGGTCGATAACGGCTTGTAATAGGCCCTTTTTATCGCCGAAATTGTGATAAAGCGCTCCCCGCGTCAGCCCTGCTTCAGCGGTCAAATCATCCATTGATGCGGCGTTATATCCTTTCTCTGCGAAGGCCCTTCGAGCAGCCTCAATCAATTTTGCCCGCGTTTCTTCTACCTGTTCTGTTCGCCGTTTGGCTGCCATAGCAACTCCAAAAATTTGCATTGACATACGCTGCGTATGTTATCCATATTAATACATACGCGGCGTATGTAAAAGCGATAACCGGCTTAGCTACCCGGTTTCACCCTTTTTTCCATCAGGAGTGCGATTATGAACAAACGTAATGCCATTTTTCCAGCGGGACGTCAGGCGCTGTATGAAATTAACCAATATTCTGCCGCAATACGTTCCGGAGACCTGTTATTTGTTTCGGGGCAGGTAGGAAGTCGGGAGGACGGCTCTGCGGAACCTGACTTTGCAGGTCAGGTCAATCTGGCGTTTGAAAACCTGCAGGCTGTGCTGAAAGCAGCGGGATGTACGCTGGGTGATGTGGTGGATGTCACCAGTTTTCATACCGATCCTGAAAACCAATTTGCCATCGTGAATGAGGTACGTTTACGGCATTTTGGTGAAGCGCCGTACCCAAACTGGACGGCAGTGGGGGTAAACTGGTTGGCGGGGTTTGATTTTGAAATCAAGGTGATCGCGCGAATTCCTCAATAGTTCAGCGTGCCGCACAGGGAGGTGTGTCTGTTGAATCAGCGCACCCGGCGAACAATCTGCAATACTGCCAGGGCAATGAGTGCAGAAATGGCTGCCTTAATCAGCAGTAGGGTGAAATCGTATTGATCCATCGCGGCTTCACCATCTCCGTGTGCGCTCACTGATTGGCCGACCAGACTATCGGGTATAAGCAATAGGCCAGCGATTAACATCGTCAGAAAAATCACAATTTTCATTCTATTTCACACTCTTCCCAATTTGTGAAAATACAACGTTAGCGTTTTTCAAATGCTAGTGCTTTAAGCAGGTTTAGCCAGGATGTTTTGTTGTTCAAAAATTCGCAGCTGAGATTCTCAATCGTCATATGCTGCGTCATGGCCGCAAGACGTAGCAGGTTGTAAGCATCATCTTCCCCTAACTGAAACGCTTGCATCACCTGTATTTGCGCGGAGAACAGGTACCTGCGCGCGCGCAGACGTTCCTCCTGACGCTTAAGTTGTTGTTCCAGTTGGGCAAAACGCGCTGCACTCTCAAGCGCCAGCGTGAAGGCAGTCATCACGCCGTCGAAGCGCACCGGTTTACGCATATAGCTGTCAATTTTCTGCTCCGTGATCCACTGCAGTCGCGAAGGTGTTTCCATCGCGGTGAGCGCAATTTTAGGTAAGGGCGGCCAGGGCAATTTGTTGGTGGGATGAAACAGCGCTGGGTTGTCGCCATCGAACACCAGTAACTGTTGCCCGACGAGCTGCTCTTCATCTGGGAAGGCCGGGAAAAATTCTCCCCGAATGCCCATACGGGAAAATTGTTGCTCCAGGTGATGATTATCACGATCCGCACAGCCCATCACGCACACTTTGAGTCCGCGCATTTGCACGTTTTTTCGGCTCATGTGCGCTCTCCATCCTGATTCAGATTATCGAAATCGGTCCAGGCTAACCAGGGGTCAGGCTTTACCGGTTGTGGTGCCTGCCAAAAACTTTCTAGCTTGCCATCATGACAGCGCGCCAGATGCGGCGTCAGCCAGCTGTGATTATTATCGGCATCAATTCGGATCGGTCCGGCGGGGGAATCCATCTCATCTTTAAGCACGGCAGCACGCACGGCCTCAACGTCAGCATCACCTTGACGGTTGATAGCGCGCGCCAGCAGGTGTCCCGCCAACCAGGCACTTTGGCTGTCAACGGAGGGGGACACGTCTTCGCCAAAACGCTGGCGGTAGCAGCGTAAAAAATCGTGGTTGGCGGCACTGTCGATGGACTGAAACCAACTCGCTGAGACCAGATATCCTTCAAGAGCTTCTGCGCCAATCATGTTCACTTCCGGCTCGCACAGCGTCAGGCTTAACTTTAAGACGTCGTTGAGCCAGGGCTGCTGTTGGCTGGCCCGATGCCAGGCACGGTAGAAACTGTACGCACTTTTTCCCACCATGGTGTTGAGTAGCACCCTGGGCCGCTGCGCGATAATATCGGTAATCAGCTCATCGACATTCTCTTCACCGAGCGGCAGTAACTTGCTGGCTAATACTTCGCCACCAGCCGGGATGACCGCTTCACGCGTGATGCGATCCATCTCCCATGACCAGACGTAATTCGACCCCACGTGATACATCGCGACATCCTGCTGCTGCAACAGCCACTTCAGAAGCGGCAACACATGCTGATTGGGCGTCGCCCCCAGATAAATTACGCTGTTACTGCTTTCAAAACCTTCATAGCGTGCGGAGTGCCACAGCAGAGCGTTGGCAGATTCGATGAGCGGGAGAATGGTTTTGCGGGCCGCTGACGTGTAGCAACCAATCACATGACGTACACCGTGGCGATAAAGTAAGTCGTGGCAGTCGTCATAATATTTATCCAGCGAACCGCCAGGGTCACGCACCACTGGCGCGAGGGTGAAGTGATAATCAGGGTTGGCGTTGATCTCTTCAATCGCCAGCAGGATGCCGTTGAGCATTTCGCGGCCGATCACGGCATAATCGCCGGATACGGAGTAAAGGATGCCAATCGGAATGACACTCTTTGGCGGGGGTGTGGCAGACATAGAGTCTCCTGGTGATTAAACGTCTTTCCTGTTCTGGCGGCAGGGTGGCCGCCAGAACATAACGACATACATCAGCTTTAATAAGAGCAACTGTTGCACCGTTGAAGACCACGACAGTCATAACAGGCCGCTCCTTGTGTTTACTGACTGGACGGCATGACCAGTGGGGTGTAATAGTGCGGCTGGCGCATCAATACCAGATCCTTTCGCCTCACTACATGATTAGGATATGCGGTTTCCGCTGACCCGGTAGTCACATCCAGCACCGCCAAGCCATCCGTGCCCGGCACTTTGATTTCGGTACGTGGAAACGCAAACGTATCCGGGCCGAACACACCGCTCAGCCCAAAACTCATGCCGGTCGCTGGCGTCCAGTTGGCAAAGGCCAGCCAGACATTGTTCTCGCCCGCGCGTACGCGAGGTAATAGCCAGTGATACGGGTCGGCACCGCGCGGAATCGGCCAGGCGTGCGGGATCTCCGTCCCCGTATGCGCCAGCGGGATCGGCGTGTTGAGCAGGGCGGGACAGGCGATGATGTCGCACCCTTCCAGTGCCAGAATGCGTGCTGCCTCTGGTACCAGCAAATCTTCACCCAGCAGAATTCCCACGCGTCCACAGGGTAGATCGCAGGTCACCCATTGATTGCCTGCACTGGCCCATTGCTTATCGTTTTCGCTGAGGTGAATTTGTCGATAGTGCGCGTTCAACCCCGCGCTGCTTACCAGCAGCGCACTGTTATAAAATTGCTGACCTTCGCACTCGGCAAATCCAGTTAACAACGCGATATCCAGCTCAATCGCCAGTTTTAACAGGCACTGAATCGGCTCATCGTTAATCGCAAGCGCATTGTTTCTGCCTTCACCGCCCGTCAACGCTCGCTCTGGCAAAATCAGCAGTTCAGCACCGCGTGCTTTGGCCTGCTCCGCCCAATGACGAATCATCAGCAGATTTTCGGAGATGTCACTGGCCGGATGAAACTGCGCTACAGCGATACGTGAATCTTTGGCGACAGGCAGGGGATCGCCGCCGTACAAGCCGAAGAAATCCTGTGGATTCCACACAAAGGTGTTGGTCATCAGGCGCTGATACAGCTCAGGACGTCGTTTGCGCAGTGAAGGATTCTCAACAGACAGCGTTAACTCGGCCGCTATCACCCCATCGCCACCATCACAGCTGGCCAGAATGATGCCGTTCTGGTCAACGATGCAACTGCCGCCACTAAACTGTACGCCACGCTCCCAGCCCCAACGGTTACTCTCAATCAGGGCGCAGCCATTTTCCCAGCCGCGATTTAACCAGTAGGGTGCGGGTGTCCGTTCGGCCAGCCAGTTACTGATATGACAGATAATTTGCGCACCACCCAACGCCGCCAGGCGAGCCGTTTCGATAAAGTGGATGTCCATGCAAATCAGCAGGGCGATGTTGCCGATTTCAGTAGAAAAGACCTGATGCCCGGCATCACCGTTGGCGGCCCACTTGGGTTCAGAAATATAAGGGTGGGTTTTGCGATGAACGCCAATCACACCTTGCGGGCCGACTAAAACAGCACTGTTGTAATAGATGTCTGTGACAGAGTCGCGCTCTGGCATGCCAAACACCAAATAACAATGGTACTCACGCGCGATAGCGGCAAAAGCCTGACTGGTCGCGCCATCAGCCGTTTCTACAAAGGGCGCAACTTCCGCACGATCCTGCCAGCAATAGCCGGTGGTGGCCATTTCTGGCATGACAATCAAACGGGCGCCATCACGGGCCGCCTGGCTGGCAAGTTGCAGCAGACGCGCGACGTTTTCTTCTTTGCGAAACTGCGTGGGTTCAAACTGAATTGTGGCAACGTTAACGTTCATTATTCGGCCTCCTTGCTCAGCATTGGATTGAGAACGGGCTTTGGCCCCTGATAAACGTCAGACGGTTTCCACTCGGTCTGCATGTCTTGCGGGAACGTCTTGAAGTAATAGCGACCGCGTGTGGCGACGCTGATTGCAACGTGCATGGTAAAACCATCGTCGTCTACGGCACCCGCTAATTTCTTATCACCCACGGCGTGATGGCAACATCGCGCCGTTTTTGTTTGCGATGAGCTGATGTGGCGCCGAATCATCTAC
>NZ_CAJCKS010000164.1:0-10882 GCF_903970985.1 Pantoea sp. ME81
GATAAGATATCAATGCAAAAGTGAGAGGAGAGAGTAAAACTTATGCAAACTGTTTTTTTTTTAAAGCAGAAGCCGACATACGAAATTTCTGAATGTGACTGGGGTTCGGACGTGTGCTTTTCCGATCCCCGCCATGAAAACCACGTAGCGCGATGGTGTCATAACGCGTAGCGGCACCGCCAAAGTTGGTGAATACGCCCGGCGTATAGTTCAGTACCTGATTGAGATCCTGCGCACCCTGATCCTCCATCTGCTGACGTGTTACCACCGAGATGGACTGCGGCGTGGTGATCAGCGGCTGATCGGTTTTACTGCCGCCGCTGCTGCGGGTGGCGAGATAGCCTTGTGTCGGTGAGTTGGCGCTCTCCTGCGGTTGCGCGGTGACGACGATGGACTCTTCAGCGAAGGTTGCAGCAGGGAGGGCCAGAGCCAGTGCACAGAGCACGCGGGTACGATTAAGGGTAAAAAGCGTCATCGGAAATCCTTTAACGGGAAGCAAATCAAAAGCAGCACTCAACCGGCAATGCCAAAAATTGAGAATACGATTAAAATTAAGAGTGAGAATTATTATCTTTTAGTGGGGTGTGTTTCAAGTTGTTAATGTGAGTGAAAGAGATTGTGAGGAAATAAACAGGAGGGGTAGCGTAGCGAGCGCGGCTTTATGTGAGAAAAGGTTTCATGATGCAGTCATACCATCTGTCGCGGTGCGCGATAGTGTGTAAACCTGAGGTGATGACTTCGCTGTGTTCAGTTGTGGCATCGTATGCCTGAGATGATGGCATTGAGCACCTTAGCTTTGACAGCGCGAACCGATTGCGCTGCTACCGTTTGACAAACAAAGCAGTAGCAGCGGTTTTATTTAAAGTAGAGGGAGAGGGTTATTTACCCGCACTCAGCGCGGGCATATTCGGGATATCGCTCGCGTTATTACAGGTGTGATCTTTCGGGCAGTATTTATCCAGTAGTTTGAGCGTCACGCCGTTGGTCCAGCCGAAACCGTCCTGCAACGGATATTCACCGCCACCACCGCCGCCCAGTTGCGCGCCTTCCACCACATACTTCTCAACCAGCTTGTGCTCTTTGTCGTAAGTGGCCTGCACGTTTTGCAGGAAGCGCTGACCAATTTCCTGCGCCAGCTTGGGTTGCTTGTAATGTTCCAGTCCTTCCACCGCCACCCATTGCAGCGGCGCCCAGCCATTTGGTGCATCCCATTGCTGACCATTGTTCACAGTGGTGGTCACCAAACCTCCCGGTTTCAACAGCTGTTTCTCCACCGCTTTGGCAGTGCGGTCCGCCTGTTTTTCACTCGCCACCTGCATATAGAGTGGGAACAAAGTAGCGGCGGTCAGCTGCGGATGAATGTGTTTTTTCTGCCAGTCGTAGTCGGCGTACCAGCCTTGCTTCTCATCCCACAGATAACGATTAATCGCTGCCTGGCGTTTCTCAGCATCTGCCGCGAACTGTTTGGCTTTGTCATCCTGATTCGCCAGTTTCGAGGCTTTGGACAACACCTGCTCCAGATGGAACATCAGGCTATTGAGATCGACCGGTGCCAGCTGGGTGGTGCGGATCGAGGCCAGATTGTGGGCATCGGTAAACCAGCGAGAGCTGAAATCCCAACCAGAAGCCGCACCGGCACGCAGATCGCGATACACCTGCTGTTTATTGCGATCCGGCGCTTTGTTGGCGGTATTTACATCGTCGAGCCAGGATTCGGTGCGCGGCGCATCGCGGTCATCCCAGTAGCGGTTAAGCAGAGTGCCGTCGCCGAGTTTGATCACGCGTTTACTGGCCTGACCGGCAGCGACCTTATCGCTGTCCGCCATCCAGTAGTCGTACTCTTTCTGCAACTGCGGCAGATACTGGCGATAGACATCATCACCTTTATGCGACGCCAGCAGATCCACCATCAGGCTAAAGAACGGTGGCTGCGAACGGCTGAGATAATAACTGCGGTTGCCGTTGGGGATATGGCCGTATTTATCCAGTTCGGTGGCGAAGTTATCCACCATATCCTGCACGCGATCCCAGTGCCCGCTTTCGGCGAGGCCCAGCATGGTGAAGTAGCTGTCCCAGTAATAAACTTCGCGGAAACGGCCGCCGGGGACCACATAGGGTTTCGGCAGTGGCAACAGGGAATCATACTGGCTGGCGGTCGGTGTCGATCGTGTCAGCATCGGCCACAGGCCGTTGATATGTTCACGCAGGCTTTGTCCTGCAGGCGGCACGTATTTGTCCTGCTCTTTGGGCAGTGTGAAGTTGGCGTCAACAAAATGCTTGAGGTCGAAGTTGCGCTGGCTCTTTTGCATCTGCCAGTCCGCCAGTATCGAGGAAGGATTGTACTTCGGAACCGCATCGGCAAAGGTTTTCTGATCCGGATAAAATTTTGCCTGCTGTACCGCATTAAACAGAGGCCCCAGGCGGATATCGGGCGGCTGTGGCTGGCTGCTTAGCATTCGGCTGGTATCTTCCGCCTGCGCAACAGAGGCGCTGGCCAGCAGCGCCGCGCTCAGTAAGAACGTCAGTGGCGCGGGGGTGAATTTGACATTTTTTATCATCGGTTTTTCTCCTTGTCCGAAAAGGTGGTGCGCTAACACATTGACCACCCGAACAACTTTAGTCGCTAACGTGCCGCTTAGCCGCCTCAAGCCATGGAAATGTGAAGCCGCGGGAATTAATCACGCAAGAAATTGCATTAACCCTAAGGTTTTTGCTTGCCCTGAAGCGCTATTTGCCTGAGGCTGAAGGAAAAAAAGGAGAGCTGTATGGAGATCATCTGGTATCACCCGTCGCAAGCCCCCGATCGCTGGCTTGCTGGACTACGACAGCGTTTACCGCAAGCCAACGTGCGCTACTGGCAGCCGGGCGACACGGCACCGGCCGATTACGCTGTCGTGCGTTCACCGCCCACCGAGATGCTGGCTGGTCGTCCATTGAAAGGCGTGTTTGCCATGGGCGCGGGCGTGGACGAAATTCTTAAGCAACTGCGCGCCCATCCGGAAATGTTAGCCGATGAGGTGCCGCTGTTCCGTCTCGAAGATACCGGCATGGCGCGACAGATGCAGGAATACGCCAACTGGTGCGTGCTGGGCTGGTTCCGCCGTTTTGCCGACTATCGTCAGCAGCAGCAACAGGCAAACTGGCAGCCACTCGACACAGTAGACCGCGCCAACTTCACCATCGGCGTGCTCGGTGCGGGCGTACTGGGCAGTAGCGTGCTGGAAAGTTTACGTCAGTGGGGTTTCCCGCTGCGCTGCTGGAGCCGCTCGGCTAAGCAGATTGAGGGCGTGCAAACCTTCCACGGTCGCGATCAGCTGGATGCGTTTCTGGATGGCACTCAGGTGCTGATCGATCTGTTGCCCACCACGCCGGAAACCACCAATCTGATCGATGAAAAGTTGCTGCGCGTGTTACCGCACGGGGCTTTTTTCCTCAATCTGGCGCGTGGCGCGCATGTGGTGGAAGCCGATCTGCTGGCCGCATTGAACAGCGGGCAACTGGCGGGCGCGGCGCTGGATGTGTTCCAGACCGAGCCACTGCCGGCGGATCACCCGCTCTGGTCTCATCCACATGTCACATTGACGCCACATACTGCGGCTATCACGTTGCCCGGCGAGGCGATGGATTTCATTGCCGGTGCCATACTTGCTCTGGAGCAAGGGGATCAGCCGGGTGGTTTAGTTGATCGCCAGCGCGGTTATTAATTCACATTGAGTCAGGAGAAGAGGATGTATCCCGTCGATTTGCATATGCACACCGTTGCCAGTACCCACGCATACAGCACACTGCATGACTATGTGGTGCAGGCGAAGCAGAATGGCCTGAAGCTGTTTGCCATCACCGATCACGGCCCGGATATGGCGGATGCGCCGCACTACTGGCACTTCGTTAATATGCGTATCTGGCCACGCGTGATTGATGGCGTAGGCGTTTTGCGTGGTATTGAAGCCAACATCAAAAATCAGCAGGGTGAAATTGACTGCAGCGGCCCGATGCTGGATGCGCTGGATCTGATTGTGGCCGGTTTCCATGAGCCGGTGTATGCACCGCGTGATAAAGCGCATCACACGGAAGCGATGATTGCCGCGATGGCGGGCGGGCTGGTGCACATTATTTCGCATCCTGGCAACCCGAAATTCCCGGTGGATATCCGCGCCATTGCCGAAGCCGCCGCGCATTATGATGTGGCGCTGGAGATCAATAACTCCTCCTTTACCCATTCGCGTCCGGGCAGTGAACCCAACTGCCGCGCCATCGCTGAAGCGGTGCGTGATGCCGGCGGGCGTCTGGCGTTCGGTTCAGACTCTCACACCGCCTTTACCCTTGGTCATTTCGAACACTGCATCCGCATTACGCGTGAAGTGGATTTTCCCGAGGATCGCGTGTTAAATGTCACGCCGCGCCGCCTGCTCGACTTCCTCGAACAGCGAACCGGTAAGCACATTGCTGAATTTGCGGACTTTTAACTTTTAGCCTCAAGGAATTCTGTTGCATGAATGAGTTTTCCATTCTCTGCCGCGTCATCGGCTCGCTGTTCAACCGCCAGCCACAAGATCCATTGCTGGTGCCGCTCTTCACCATGCTGCGTGAAGGCAAACTGAAGGCTCAGTGGCCGCTGGAGCAGGATGAACTGTTAACACGTCTGCAGCAGAATAGCGATCCGCAGGCCCTGGCGGCGGATTACAACGCACTGTTCGTCGGCAGCGAATGCAGCGTACCGCCTTACGCCTCACAGTGGCCAAACGGCCCGCAAGAAGCGGATGTGCGTGCGTTTCTCTCTTCACGTGGCATGCCGTTAAGCGACGCGCCAGCCGACCATTTTGGCGTACTGCTGCTGGCGGCCTCGTGGCTGGAAGATCAGTCCGCGGAGGATGAGTTTGCTGCGCAATTAGCGCTGTTCGACGACTATCTGCTGCCGTGGTGCGGCGCGTTCCTCGGCAAAGTGGAAGCCCACGCGACCAGCGCGTTCTACCGCACGCTGGCCGCGCTGAGCCGTGAAGCCATTCAGGCAATGTACGACGAGCTGAACGAAGGCAACGACGAAGAAGCCTGATTACCAGCTGGCTGCGCTGCTGCCGAGCTTGACGCCCGGCGTGGCGCAGATCATCGGCGTGCCGGGCAGGTATGCAGCGGCACGCAACCTTTCGGCAATCCCCCACGCATTGATCTCAACTGTCGGCAGGGCATCGTCGTGCTGCGCGGTAATGCCATGCTGCGGCTGCTGCGGGGACGCGCCAAACTGTTGCAATAGCCTTGCAGTGCGCGCCAGCGATAAGCGAGCCTGCCAGCCAACGTGATTTTCCCGACGCTGACGCATCCCTTCCAATACGGCGGCGGCCATCATATAGCCGGTGGCGTGATCGAGCGCCTGCACCGGCAGCGGGGTCGGTTGGGCGTTGCCACGCCAGCTCATGCCCTGTTCGGCAATACCGCATCCCATCTGCACCAGACTGTCAAAGCCGCGACGATTGCGCCATGGTCCGCTCCAGCCCCACGCATTGAGACTGACATCCACCATTCCGGGCGACAGTTTGCGCCGTGACTCGGCATCCAGCCCCAGCTTTTCCAGCGCATCCGCGCGATAACCATGCACCAGCACATCAGCGTGTTTGATCAGATCGCACAGCTGCTCAACGCCCGCTCTGGATTTAAGATCGAGCCGTGCGCAGCGTTTGCCGCAGGTGATCTCCTCCTCCAATGTTGGCTCTTCCCAGCCGTAAGGATCGATACGTAAAACCTGCGCGCCAAGGCTGGCGAGAAAACGCGTGGCGACCGGCCCGGCGATAATGCGTGTCAGGTCCAGCACGCGTACGCCGAGCAAGGGACGCGCCGTCGGCAGTTGCCAGCCGGGCGTGGGTGCATCCCCCGTGGCCTGTTGGGCGATCAGCGCTTCACTGCTGACGGCCATTCCTTGTGGGTGCTGCAACCACTGTTGCTCACTGCGCATCTGCGCAGCACAGCCGCCAGCCTCAATCACGGCCTGCTCCAGCGCGACGGCTTGCCACTGAGACACCCGTTGCGCTAATGCGGCGTGGTCGGCGTGTTGGCCCAGCACCTGCTCCATGGCGGCACGATGATGCGGGGCGTTGGTGTGCAGACGGATCCAGCCATCGGCGGTGGCGTAATCGCCTGCAAAGGGATCCCAGAGCGCGGCGGGTGAGCGATTTAGCGGCGTGAGGCTGTGCTGAAACCAGCGAGAGGCGAGCCTTACATTGACACTAACCGGGGCCGATTGCCCGAGTAAATCGCTCACTGCCTGGCTTGCCAACCCGATGCTGGTGGCGGCCAGTTCACTGACGGCAAACGCGGAAGAAAAGGTATCGGGCTGGAGAAAGCTGAGCGCGGGAAGGGGTTCCGCGCCACGCAA
The DNA here is from genome assembly GCF_903970985.1 of Pantoea sp. ME81. NCBI lineage: Bacteria > Pseudomonadati > Pseudomonadota > Gammaproteobacteria > Enterobacterales > Erwiniaceae > Pantoea > Pantoea sp. ME81. The sequence continues at coordinate 6,368 of NZ_CAJCKS010000164.1, forward strand.
TCCTTGCCACAGTTGCTGCCATAACGCGGCAGCAGATTGAGTATCCATATTGAGTCTCCGGAAAACGCGCGAGACTCAAGCATAGCAGAGAGAATTTAACGGCGGCGCAGGCGAGGAAAGCGCGCGTGCATGCGCAGATTACGCAGGTTGATCACCGCAATGGCGGTACCGAGCACCACCAGAGACGCCCCGAGAATTTTGAAGCTGTTCATGCTATCGCCCAGCACAAATACGCCCATCAACACGGCCAGCACGGGCGTGAGCAGCGAGTAAGGCATGATTAAGTTGACGTTGTACTTTTTCAGCAACGAATACCACAGGGTATAAGCCACAATCGAGGAAGCCAGCGCGCTGTAAAGAATACCAAACCAGCCGCGCCAGCCCGCGTGACTTAAGGCGTAAAACTGGTGCGATTCGGTGAGCCAGGAAGCGGCACCGACAATCGGCACGGCGAGGAATGAGATCCAACCGGTGAGCGTCAGCGGTTTTATCGGCGGCGATTTCTTCACGATCATATTGCTGATGGCCCAGCCAAAGGCGCTGCACAACAAGATGCATAAGACCCACCACGCCGGAATCGTTGGGCTGCCGGAGAGCACCGCCACGCCACTTAACGAGATCGCAATACCAAACAGCTGTACCAGCGTCAGCTTCTCTTTTAGCACCAGCATCGCCAGCAGCATGGCAATCGGTGTACCGAGCTGCACCACAATCGCGCCGGTTCCGGCATCGGTAAAGCGCATGCCGACAAACAGCAGCGAGAAGTGCATAAAGCCAAAAGTGAAGGCAAGGGTGAGCAGCCACGGCAGCTGTTCGCGCGTAATGCGGCAGAACGGCACCAGTACAATCGCCACCACCACAAAGCGCATCCAGGTGAGGAACAGCGGTGGAAGTTCCAGCAATCCCCACTTCACCGCCACGTTATTGAAAGCCCAGATGGAGACCACCATCAGAACCATAAAAAAATGCCGCACTGCCACAATGTCATCCTTCACATGAAAGGGGGTAATCACCGGCTAATCATGGCACGAAGCCGTGCATTTCTGTGACATTGTGCAAAAATATTTTTCGCTATGGCATGAGCTTATGCAGGAAAAAAATAAGACAGGTCACTGATTTCCTGTCAAAGTGGATGTCCGAAAGCTGACTCCGTTAAGGAATGAATTCGGAATGACACACACCCGCGCGTTACCCCTTGCTCTGATTCAACTCGAAGTGCCGCCACCGCAGGTTGTGGCGCAAATTGGTGAACAACCCGTCTGGTTTATTGATGCGCTGCAACTGCAGCCTGAAGACTATGTGATTGTCCGTCCGCATCTTGGCGAAGAGCTGCCGGCGTTTGATCGCGTCAGCGGCGCGATTCTCAGCGGCTCCTGGGCAATGGTCACCGACCACGCCGACTGGAGCGAACGCACGGCGGCATGGATTCGTGGCGCGCTGGAAGCGGAGCTGCCGCTGCTGGGCGTCTGTTACGGTCATCAGCTGATGGCGTATGCGCTGGGCGGCAAAGTGGGTGATAACCCGAACGGCTGGGAGCGCGGCTTGAAAACCCTGACCAACACTGCCAGTGATGATCCCTGGTTAGCGACGTTACCAGGTGAATTCCAGGCGTGGTTGTCACATCGCCAGTCGGTGATTACGCCGCCGTCGCAGGCTGAAGTATTGGCACGTTCCGAGCTGGATGGCTGCCAGATTTTACGTTATTCCCCGCAGGCGCTGTCGGTGCAGTTCCACCCGGAGTTTACCCGCGAAATCATGACCACCTGCTTACCGGAAGGCGTGAGTGATGATGGCGCGCAGGTCGCCGGTGAGGATTGGTCACGTGAGTTGCTCCAAAGATTCTGGCAGCAAACGCGGCCGCAGCCGCGCGTGCAGGCTCAGGGCGCGTAATGCCGTGTGCAGCGATAAACCCAGGCGGGCGGCATATTTTTCAGCACCCGCTGGCGCTGCCAGGTGAAGTAACGTGACAGAGTAGGTTGGGTCAATGAGGTGTATTGAAACTGGATAAATACACCGCGCGGGCCCAATACATCGTGCACGGCGCTGAGAATCGCTTCACGCGTTTCCGGCGGCAGCGACAGCAGCGGCAGGCCGGAAAAGATCACATCGTATTCACCCGACAAGTACTCGGCTGAGCACGCACGCACCTGCATGCGCGGATCGCTCCACGCGCGCAAACTCTTCACTAAATCTGGACTGATCTCGAACACATCTAATTGAGCCTGCGGCGACATTCTGTCCAGAATATGACGGGTTAACACGCCGTCACCGGCACCGAGTTCGGCGATACGCAGGCTGTGATCCCAGTTGGCGGCATCGCACATGGTGCGGCACAGCGCAGCAGAGGAGGGCGTGATGCTGCCCATCTTGCGCGGGTTTCGAATAAATTGCTGAACAAAGTTCGCTTTGGCGCGCATTAACGTCAGGGCTGAAGCCAACATCTCTTTCTCCTGATGAGTATCCTGTTTCATATTGACCAAATTCATTGCGTTTGTTTCGCTTTTCGCTGCATATGCGCCAAAACTCGGAATTTTCCGCAACGAAGCGGGGAAGAAATTGGAGGGATGTAAAGCTGATAACCTGGCTGTGAATTGGCGCAATAGACTCCGGCCATCTGCGGCGGGCAAGAGCGTAACGTTTAATCAATGCTGAGACTGACGTGCAGGATCATCACGCCTAAATCTCAAACCCTCATTCCCGGCATTTTCCTTCGGTGCGGTCACAGTTTCCCGCTCTGCGATCTGACAGGCTGACATTGATCGATCAATGTTAATAACAGGTTTCATAGTTGTTATTCGCCACTCTGTCCGCAAGGAGAAACACCATGCGTTACGCTGCTCCGGGAGAACAAGGTTCTCTCATCACTCTGCAATCGCGTTATGGCAACTTTATCAACGGCGAATTCGTTGCGCCGGTGAACGGTAATTACTTCGTCAACACCACCCCGATTAACGGTTCTACCATCGGCGAGTTCCCGCGTTCGGACAAGGCCGATGTCGATAACGCAGTGGCGGCAGCACAGGCCGCTGCGGATGCCTGGGGAAAAACCTCTCCGCAGGCGCGTTCGCTGGTGCTGCTGAAAATCGCCGATCGACTGGAAGAGAAGCTGGAATACATCGCGGTCAACGAAACCTGGGATAACGGCAAGCCGGTACGTGAAACCCTGGCCGCTGACCTCCCGCTGGCGGTAGACCACTTCCGCTACTTCGCGGGCTGCGTGCGCGCACAGGAAGGCACGGCAGCGGAAATCGACGAATTCACCGCCGCTTACCACTTCCATGAACCGCTGGGCGTGGTCGGGCAAATCATCCCGTGGAACTTCCCGCTATTAATGGCAGCGTGGAAACTGGCTCCGGCGCTCGGAGCGGGTAACTGCGTGGTGTTGAAACCGGCTGAGCAGACGCCCTTGTCGATCACCCTGTTTATGGAAGTGATCAAAGACCTGGTGCCGCCGGGGGTCATTAACGTGGTGCACGGTTACGGTAAAGAAGCCGGTGAAGCGCTGGCGTCACATCCGGGTATCGCCAAGATCGCCTTTACCGGCTCCACCGCTACCGGTGGGCACATCCTCGAGCTGGCGGCGAAAAGCCTGATCCCGTCCACCGTTGAGCTGGGCGGTAAATCACCGAACATCTTCTTTGAAGACATCATGGATGCGGAAGAGAGCTTTATCGAGAAAGCGGCAGAAGGCGTGGTGCTCGGTTTCCTGAATCAGGGCGAAGTCTGTACCTGTCCGTCACGCGCGCTGGTGCAAGAGTCGATCTTTGAGCCGTTTATGGCGGCCGTCATGAAACGTATTAAAACCATCAAACGCGGCGATCCGCTGGATACCGAAACCATGATTGGCGCGCAGGCATCGCAGCAGCAGTTCGACAAAATCCTCTCTTATCTGGAAATCGCGCAGAAAGAGGGCGCACAGGTGCTGCACGGCGGCGGTGTAGAGAAGATTGGTGAAGCGTTCGATAGCGGCTACTACATTCAGCCCACGCTGCTGAAAGGCGACAACAGCATGCGCGTGTTCCAGGAAGAGATCTTTGGACCGGTGGTCGGTGTGCTGACCTTCAAAGATGAAGCGGAAGCCCTCGCCATCGCCAATGACTCAATCTACGGGCTGGGTGCTGGCGTCTGGACCCGTGATATCAACCGCGCCTATCGCATGGGCCGTGCGATTAAAGCGGGTCGTGTCTGGACCAACTGTTATCACCTCTATCCGGCACATGCGGCGTTCGGTGGCTATAAAAAATCCGGTATTGGCCGCGAGACCCATAAAATGATGCTCGATCACTACCAGCAAACCAAAAACCTGCTGGTGAGCTACAGCACGCAACCGCTGGGCTTCTTCTAAGTATTCAGGCAGCGGATCACACCGCTGCCTTTTCTCCTGCATGCCTCATTCGGACTAATCCTGCCGCGATTCGCATCTACCCTATAAGGGCGTTTTCTTTCTCCCTTAGTCAGGATGGTGAATCATGCGTATTGCGGCAACGTTGTCTGTCTGCCTGTTGTCCCTCTCAT
>NZ_CAJCKS010000165.1:0-10685 GCF_903970985.1 Pantoea sp. ME81
ATTTGCAGGGCATCGAACGCCGCCTTGAAAAACTGCCGACTGACCCTTACAGCGATCGTGCACGCATGCTGAAGGTGCAGGCCACAGAGCAGGCGTGGCAAACATGGCGCAATAAACTGCCCCCGCAGCGTCAGGATGATGCTGAAGTTCAGGCGATTCGCTGGATGCTGGAGGAGTTGCGGATTAGCTATTTTGCTCAGCAGCTGGGCACACCTTATCCTATCTCTGATAAGCGTATTCTGCAGGCGATGGAACAAATTAGCTGAGTCACCCTAAGCACAGAGGCGCTCTTTCTGCGCCTCTGTGAGTGAAATATCGCTGACTGCGCATGAAACACCCTGGCGCGAAGAAGGTGCGCGATTCTGTGGCGAAAATCTTATTTCGCCAGCTCTTCCAGACTGTCTTTAAACGACGTCACCGCGATGGCACGGTTATCCGCGCGATAACGGTCCGCCGGTGCGGGTGCAGAGCTTTGCACGGCAATCAGTTTCCAGCCATCACCACTTTTCAGTAGCAGCGGCGATCCGCTGTCGCCTGGCAACGTATCACATTGATGCGACAACACCGCGCGTTGCGCCCAGCCGGTAATCAGGCAGTCGCTGTGAGAATAGAGCGTGTCGAGGTGATCAGCAGGGTAACCGGCTTGTGTCACTTTGCGTTCGGTGGTTTTCAACGCATCGGTTAAATCGCTACGTGAGCCGTCAAATAAGGGGATGGGTACGATACCCGACGGCGGATTATGCAAAATGACCAGCCCGTAATCGTAAGGTGCCGCACCTGGTGGCACGATCCAGCCCTCACCATCGGCCTGTAGCCTGCGCGCCAGTGAAGGTTCTACACGCGCATCAATATCATGTATTTCGTAACGCCAGCCTTTAGCACCTGACATAAAACGCAGCGCCACCGGTTTATCAAATTTACCCGGAGGGGCGAGCAGGCAGTGTCCAGCGGTTAATGCCAGATGGGCGGATATCAGGGTGGCCGTGCAGAGGTTGCCACTTTCGGTCTCCAGTTGGCCAATGGCATCCCAGGGAGCGGCACTCACATCCGTAATGGCTTTGCGGTGGTCTTTGCCAAAAAATAGCGTCTTGATGTCTTCCGGGCTTGGCCCATCTTCATCATCGGCATGTGCTGCGAGGTTAAAACTGAAAATTCCAACAAGTAACAGGATAGCCAGGCGCATAGTTCTCTCAATGGCGAGAATAAGAAGAGGTTATTGTCATCACGCTTGAGCGATAACTATAGTCGGAGAGCGGGAAAAAAGGGAGAAATATTGGAGTAATCAGCACGCTACAACGACTAGATAAAAAAGCTGGCTGCAACAATGCCGCACAGGATCATCACAATCAGGATAATTTCGAAGCGATAGCGACGCACCATTTTTCGCTACTCCAGTAAATAAACACCCGGCATAACCGGGTGTTTTCAATCGTTAATGCGGTGTTGGCGCTAAGAGGCCGGCTTATTTAGCCGCTTTTTTCACTTTGTGGTGCTTTTTAGCAGCCTGAGCTTTCTGTGCAGCTGGTTTGGTTACTTTTTTGTGGTGCTTTTTAGCAGCCTGAGCTTTCTGTGCAGCTGGCTTGGTTGCTTTTTTGTGGTGCTTTTTAGCAGCCTGGGCTTTCTGTGCAGCTGGCTTGGTTGCTTTTTTGTGGTGCTTTTTAGCAGCCTGGGCTTTCTGTGCAGCTGGCTTGGTTGCTTTTTTGTGGTGCTTTTTAGCAGCCTGAGCTTTCTGAGCAGCTGGCGCTTTCTTCGCTACTTTTTTGTGTTTCTTAGCTGCCTGAGCTTTCTGGGCAACTTTCTTATGATGAACTGCTTTGTGCTTAACAGGTGCTGCGGTAGTGGTAGCGGCAGCAGCCGGAGCAGCTGTAGTGGTCTCAGCAGCGAAAGCAACAGAAGACATACCCATAGCAGCGGCGATCACCAGTGCAACTAATTTTTTCATCGCAAAATCCTCGAACTATTTTTTCATGTGTAGCCCACTGCGGGGCCGGTGAAAGAACTATATGAAAAACAATTCGGTCTTTCCGTGAGGCATTGGTATCGGCGTGTAACGGAATGTACAAAGGCGGGTAAAGGAAGCGAAAAGGGGCGGCCGATCGGGCCGCCGCGCAGTTTACTCAGTGAGATAGCGTTGTTCAAGGTGCTGACGGAAATAGTGCGGATTCAGTGTTTCACCCGTGGCATTCACCAACAGTTGCTGCGTCGGGAAGCGGCTGCCGTGCTGCCAGATGTTCTGCTGTAACCAATCAAACACCGGCTGCAACTCCCCGTTACGGATCAGCTCATCCACTTGCGGGATAGCGCGCTTTACCGCCTGGAACAGCTGGGCGGCGTACATGGCACCCAGCGTATATGTTGGGAAGTAACCAAAGGCGCCATCGGTCCAGTGAATGTCTTGCATGCAGCCATCACGGTAGTTGCCACGCGTATCCATCCCCAGAGACTGCTGCATTTTCTCATCCCACAGCGCAGGGATGTCATCAACTTCAATCTCGCCTTCAATCAACGCACGTTCGATTTCGTAACGCAGAATCACATGAGCTGGATAGCTCAGTTCATCGGCATCCACGCGGATAAAGCCCGGCTTCACGCGTTGTGTCTGGCGAACAAAGTTATCCAGCGCTAATGCGGGCTGGTTACCCATCAGGGCGACGACCTGCGGATGAATATGCTGCAGGAACGCCTTGCTGCGGCCCAACTGCATCTCCATAAACAGGCTTTGTGATTCATGCATGGCGGTTGATCGCGCATGTGCCACCGGTTGTCCACGCCATTGCTGCGGCAAATTCTGCTCGTAACGTGCGTGGCCGGTTTCGTGGATCACGCCCATCATCGCACTCAGAAAATCGTTCTCATTGTAACGTGTGGTAATACGCACATCTTCTGGCACGCCTCCACAGAAGGGGTGAGCGCTGACATCCAGGCGGCCATGATTGAAATCAAAGCCCAGCGTTTTCATCACACTCAAGCCGAGCTGTTTCTGCGCTTCAACAGCAAAGGGACCCACCGGCGCCGCGATGGCGGTTTTCTGCTGCTTCTCGACGGCTTTCTGTAGCAGCGAGGGTAGCCAGCTTTTTAATTCGCCAAAGGTATTGTCGAGTTGTGCACTGGTCATGCCCGGTTCGAACACATCCAGTAACGCGTCATAACGAGAGACACCCAGCGCTTCGGCGCGTAACCGGGCTTCCTCACGGCTGAGTTTCACCACCTCTTTTAGGTTAGCCGAGAAGCCTTGCCAGTCGTTGGCAGGGCGCTGTTGGCGCCAGGCATGCTCACAACGCGAACCGGCCAGCGATTTGGCTTCAACCAACGAAGCAGGCAGAATCGTTGCCTGCTGCCACGCACGCTGCATCTCGCTCAGGTTAGCTTGCTCTACGTCGTTCAACGATTCCTGCTGGGCGGCATCGAATAAGCCGCCAAGGCGTTTATCGGTCAACAGTTCATGCATAAACACACTGAGTTCCGCCATGGCTTCACCGCGCGCCTGGCTGCCGCCGGGTGGCATAGTGGTTTGCATATCGACACCGGCAATAGCCCCAAGATGGCCAAAGCGTGCCAGGCGCTGGAAAGTTTTGCTAAGTTCCTGATAAGCAGAAGTCACAATTAAAGCTCCTTATGACGGTAAACGGGGCGAAATATCTCGCAAGGGTAGATCAACCGGCCAGCAGAAGCGAACGCTGGCACCACCGAGCGGACTGCTCTCAATAGTGACCTGTCCCTGCAGTGCCTGCGCAATAGAGTGGACAATCGCCAGCCCGAGCCCACAGCCGCCGGTCGCGCGATCGCGACTAGGGTCGAGACGCACAAAAGGTTCAAAAACGCGTGCGCGCTCTTCAGGTGGAATACCTGGACCATCATCTTCAACCTGTAAATTACCGATGGCGCCGTCAAACCACAGACTGACGCGCAGACGCTGTTGGGCATAACGCAGCGCATTGTTCACCAGATTATCCAGTACGCGTTCCATCAAACGGGTATCGGCGGAACCCACATTCTCAAGTTGCGGAATATCCAGCGCGATATGCGCTTGAGGATTCATGGTTTGCACATCTTCGATATGCACACGCAACCACTGCGCCAAATCAAACGACTGAAGGTTAAGATCGACACGCGGGCGGTCGAGGCGCGCATAGGTTAACAGCTCTTCAATCAGGCTCTCCAACTGGCCGACGTCACGGTTCAACGCAGCCGACTCGGCGTCACTGAGGTTATCGCTCATTTCCAGGCGATAGCGCAGTCGAACCAGCGGTGTCCTTAACTCATGGGCGATGCCATCAATCAGCTGCTTTTTGCTGGCAACCAGCGTATTGATATTGTCCGCCATCTGGTTAAACGCCACGCCGAGGCTGTGCAGACTCGATGTACTTTCAAAATGGGTACGCACATCCAACTCACCGCGACCAAAACGTTGCGCGGCTTTTTCCAGCCGCTGCATCTCCTGCCAGTGCGGACGTAGCCAGATAAACACCGGCAGCGCCAACGACATGCCGATAAACGCCAGCAGCGCGATATCCAGAATGCGCATCTGATGCAGATAAAACAGATAAGGGATCGGGCCGACCGACAGCACATAATGGCTGCGCGGTATGTGCTGCAGGAAAGTGTATTGATCGTCGAGTGCGACGATTTCACCGGCGCGCAGGCGGCGCATATCAGGCTCATCCAGCTGATATTTACTCAACGGTTCGATATGCAACTCAAAAGACAAATCGAGATCGAGATTGCGGATGGTTTTATTCCAGTCACGCGGGGGGATCTCACGCAATTCACTGCGCATGAGAAACAGCGAACTCGCCATCAAATCATTCATTGACTGGCGGCCCGCACGCTCAGCGGTGAACTTGTACACCAAGCCCACCAGCAAAGTCATCACCAGAAAGCAGACGAACAGCAGCAGATAGAACTGGATAAAGAGCTTTCTCATGCGGAGCGGGTATCCCAGGCCTGAGGCGCGAACAGGTAACCTTTATTGCGGATGGTTTTGATGCGGAACGGTTCGGTGGCGCTGTCATACAGTTTTTTGCGCAGACGAGAAATCGCCACATCAATACTGCGATCCATGCCGTCATAGCTCACCCCTCGCAAGGTTTTCAGCAATGCATCACGATTCAGGATCTGGCCTGCATGCGTGGCCAGCTCCCACAGCAGATCAAAATCGGCGGTGGAGAGGGTGATGTTCTCGTCAAACAGCGTGACCTGGCGATTGAGGGAGTCGATAGTCAGTGAACCAAAACGCAAAACCCGCTGTGAACTTTGAATAGCGGGCGCCACTTCAGGCTGAGAACCCTGCGCCTGGCGCAGATGCAGACGCAAGCGTGCCAGCAGAACAGCGGGCGGCGTGGTTTTCAGAATGTAATCGTTGGCGCCCATCTCCAGCGCCAGAATGTGGTTCATGTCACTGTCGAGCGATGTCAGCAGCACAATCGGCCCTGACCAGTGCGCGCGCAAGTCGCGGCAAACGGTCATGCCATCTTTGCCCGGCAACATAATATCCAGTAGCACCAGATCGGGATCGGCTTCTAAAATAGTCGCTTCAGCACGGTCACCGCGCGTTTCAACAGTCACTTCAATATCGTGGCGGCCAAGATAAGCGGCGATCAATTCACCGACTTCTGGCTCATCTTCCACATAGACAATTTTGTTCATATTTCACGGTAAGTGATGAGAATGACAGCAGCATAACTTTTCCTGGTCCTGAGCTCTACGCTATCGCACGAAATATCCCTGCCTGACTGGTATAATTACGGTGAAATGTGCCATTATTAGCGGCGCGTTGTAGCGCAAGGTTCGGAACCGTAACGAAAACCAGGAGGAGTGCGAGGGTGTCTGATAAAGAGCTGGCTTCAGCCGGATACAGTGACCGCATCTGCTTCAATTACAGCGATTTTCTCTCTGCTTCCTGCAAAAAACGCTGGAGTTTCGTTGACGCCATTTACGGTGTCATGCCGATTTTTGGCATGGTGACGCGTAAATCTGCACACGGCTTAGCGGCAAGCGACGATCATCTGAAAGAATTAGCATTACAAATCATTTCAACGCAGGTCAGCGACGAGATCAATATCGCGCGACTGATTACTCTCGCGGAACAACAGCACATCAGCCGTTTTGACATTCAACTGCCTTATCCGTTGTCAGAAGATCAGCTGGACGCGATTCATCAGGAATACCGTAAAGCGCTCAATCTGACACAGCAGGATGACCTGCTGTGCGTCTCAATCCCGGTTCAACCTCACTAATTACTGCGTAAGCTGCCACATTGCTGGCAGTGCTGCCGCAATCAGTAATCCAATCGCGATGCGCTCAAGTTGTGACAACACTCTATTACCACGGCCGCCGCGTCGCGCGTAAAGGAACAGCAGTAATCCCGGCGCATAAAGCACCACAGACAACAGCAGGTGCAGCGGGCCAGAAGCATAAAGCAACCAGAATCCGTAGGCACTGGCACCCAATCCTACCGCCAATGCCAGCGGATTTTTTTGTCCGCGAACCACTTTAATTAAATACAGCCCCACCAGCAGATACGGCACCAGAATCATCTCTGACGCGATGGTCAGCAGCGTATTATAATCTGCGCCAGTGACCGCAATCAGGATCAGACAAACCTGCACGCTGCCGTTGGTGAGCCACAACGAAGCGGCTGGCGAATTGTGACGATTCTGCCGCGCAATGCTGCGGGGAAAAGCCCCTTGCTGTGCCGCCAGAAAAGGGACTTCTGCCGCCATAATTGTCCAGCTTAAATACGCGCCACACACGGAAATAATCAGACCCACCGCAATCACCGTATTGCCCCAATGCCCTAACAGATGCTGCATCAAGCCGGCCATGGAGGGATTTCGCATTTGCGCCAACTCTGCACGCGGCACCACGCCCAGTGCAAGCAGGGTCACCAGTAAGTAAACCAGCAGTGCCGCGATAACCGCCAGCATGGTGGCGCGTCCCACATCTTTCTTATGACGTGCCCGCGCGGAGACTACCACGGCGCCTTCCACACCAATGAAGACCCACAAAGTAATCAACATGGTCTGCTTGACTTGCTGCCAGAGTGGCTGGCCCAGCGCGGCGCCGCTGAAGTCAAAGTGGAAGCGATCGTAGTTGAATGCGAGTAAAGCCAACACCACAAACAGCAGCAGCGGTACCAGTTTCCCCAGGGTAGCGAGCAGGTTGATGCTGGCAGCCGTTTGCACACCTCGTAACACCAGCCAGTGCACCAGCCATAAAAGTACCGACGCACCGAGCATCGCTTGCCAGGTATTGCCATCGCCGAATACCACGTGGTCAGGCGAATCGGTGAAGAAACTCAGCGCCGAAAAGACAATCACCAGATAAGAGACGTTGGCGATGACCGCACAGAGCCAGTAACCCCATGCGGAACAAAATCCGACTAACTCACCAAATCCGGCGCGTGCATAGGTAAAAATCCCGCCGTCCAGTTCGGGTTTTAAGCGCGTCAGCAGCAGCATGGCTAGCGCAAGAAACAGGATGCCGACACCGGTGATCAGCCAGCCAATCAACAGAGCCGCGGGACCAGCGACGGCAGCCATATTTTGCGGCAGGCTAAATACACCCGCACCGAGCATGGAGCTGAGTACCAGCGCGGTGAGCGCGCTCAGACCTAATTTTTTATCCAAAACACCATTCCTGGACAGCAGAGTATGCTGGGTAGTGACGATTCCGCTGGAGTGTAACGTGGCAATTGGCCGATTTTGAAACGGAATACCCTGAAAACAGGCGAAGGATTTTACGGAGAGCGAAAAGGGAAGGCAATGCAGGATTATGCAGATCTGCGCACAGACTATGCAAACAGATGAGCAGGGCGACGAAAGCCGCCCCGCAAGCGAATTACTTGAACAGATCCGCGGTCACGGTCAGGTTGCCACCGCTTTGGTTAGACCACTGACGCGTGATGTGATAGTACTTCGCACCTTTTTCCACGGCACGTTTGCCCACAGCATCAGAGATCTCTGTTGGCGTACCGAAGTGGTCAGAGAAGGTGATGGTATCAAACGGCTGCATCTGAGCCGCAGTAATCGCATTCACTTCCTGCACGCTACGGCCATCCGCCAGTTTCACCGTATAACGTTCACCGGTGGAGCTTTGCGTTTCAAAGAAACGGCCTACGCTACGACTTGGCGTATCAGAAGAGGCAACGCCAGGGATAGCCACTTTCTTCGCTTCTGCACCGCCCGCGGCTAAAGCGGCTTTACCGGCTTCAGAATCGGCTGGGATGGAATCGGAGACGCTCTGCACTTTGCGCTCTGGTGCATCGGCTTTATAGACATAAGCCGTCACGTACTGGTTGCCACCGTTGTTGGCATCAACCTGACGCACAATAAAGAAGGAGGCTGCGCCTTTGTCTTTTGCCTGTTTAGCTATCGCTTCATTCACATCAGGCTGGCTGGAGAAAAAGCCATTGACGGAAACGGTATCGAATGGCTCTAAACGATACGCTTCCGCTTTCGGCAATTCTTTCACGCCGTTAAACATACGGTATTTGGTGGTCTCATCCGCTTTTGGCGCATTCGCTTTGTAAAGATCCGCCGTTACGCGCCAGTTGCCGCCGTTGCCGTTGGTATCGTTAATGCCCTGCACATAGAAGGAGTCAGCGCCTTTTTCATCGGCTGCTTTGGAGATGGCATCGGTGGCATCGCCAATAGCATTAAAGCGACCGTTGATATTAATACGTTTGAATGGCTTCAACGCGGCCGCTTGTTCTGGCGTCAACTCTTTGGCGGCAAATGCATTTGCTGCCAACAGTGATAACAAGGTGGTCGCCAGAATGGTGTTCTTCAGCTTCATAAAAATGATCCTTCGCCTTACGCAAAATGAGTACGAAAACGTGCTGGACTCTTGATGTATAACAGATTAGCCGCTGATTATTGCATGTAATAATCAACCTGTCTCAGCCAATTTATGCGCATAAGATTGACAATCTCCGCAAATTATTCATCGACATGTCATTTACCTATGCTATGGCTTTTTTTTGACCGCTTTACCACTTATTCTGGTAACACATAGCATCATAATGGTTAAGGTATTGTTAAATAAAGGTTTTTAAAAACACTAAATTCGACATGACACGATTTTGCGCAGCAGAATATTTTTTATTATGTCGCAAAACTAGTGGCAAAAGGTGGCATTCAATCTTTGCATCTGAATATTAGTGTGAATGTCATAAGTGTGCGTTATCGCTGTGGATCACTTTTCACATTTTCAGTAGGTTATAAAGACTTTGTTACATTGCGCATTTTGCTCATAAAAAACTGAAACGCTGTTTCAGCCTTATGGGCTTGTGCCACTTACAGAACCTCATCCTTTAATTGTTGAAAGGAAACAGTATGTTAATTGGGATACCCAAAGAGCGGTTAGCCAATGAGTCGCGCGTTGCTGCAACGCCAAAGACCGTTGAGCAACTGATCAAGCTGGGATTCAGCGTCACGGTCGAGCAGGGCGCAGGTATTCGCGCAAGTTTTGACGATGAGAGCTTTATCGCCGCTGGTGCCACTGTCAGCACCACCGAAAGTGTCTGGCAGTCTGACATCGTGTTAAAAGTGAATGCGCCAGACGATCAGGAGATCGAACTGACACGCGCGGGCAGCACTTTAGTTAGCTTTATCTGGCCCGCACAAAATCCGGCACTGCTGGAAAAACTGGCGGCACGTCAGGTTACCGTCATGGCGATGGATTCTGTGCCACGTATTTCTCGTGCCCAGGCACTGGATGCGCTGAGTTCCATGGCGAACATCGCGGGTTACCGTGCGATTGTAGAAGCGGCACACGAATTTGGTCGCTTCTTTACCGGCCAAATCACCGCAGCCGGTAAAGTACCACCCGCCAAAGTGATGATCATCGGTGCGGGCGTGGCGGGTCTGGCGGCAATCGGTGCAGCGGGCAGCCTTGGGGCTATCGTTCGTGCGTTTGATACCCGTCCAGAAGTGAAAGAACAGGTGCAGAGTATGGGCGCCGAGTTCCTTGAGCTGGATTTCGAAGAAGAAGCCGGCAGTGGCGATGGCTATGCCAAAGTGATGTCAGAAGCCTTTATTAAGGCAGAGATGGAGCTGTTTGCCGCGCAGGCGAAAGAAGTCGATATCATCGTCACTACCGCTTTAATCCCGGGCAAACCGGCACCGAAGCTGATTACCGCTGAAATGGTTGCCAGCATGAAGCCAGGTAGCGTGATTGTCGATCTGGCGGCAGCAACCGGCGGTAACTGTGATCTCACGGTAGCTGATCAGGTGACTTTAACCAGCAACGGTGTGAAGATCATTGGTTATACCGATCTGCCTAGCCGTCTGCCAACACAGTCCTCTCAGCTTTACGGTACCAATCTGGTCAACCTGCTGAAACTGCTGTGCAAAGAGAAGAACGGCGAAATCACCGTCGACTTCGAAGACGTTGTGGTACGTGGCGTCACCGTGATTCGTGACGGCGAAGTCACCTGGCCAGCGCCACCGATTCAGGTATCTGCTGCACCGAAAGCGGCGCAGGCGGCCATTGAGCCAAAAGCAAAAGTGGAAGCCAAACCGGTTTCACCGTGGCGCAAATATCTGCTGCTGGCATTGGCTGTGGTGCTGTTTGCCTGCCTCGCTAACGTGGCACCGCCAGAATTCCTCTCCCACTTTACTGTCTTCGCACTCTCCTGTGTCGTCGGTTACTACGTGGTGTGGAACGTCAGTCACGCTTTGCAT
>NZ_CAJCKS010000166.1:0-10610 GCF_903970985.1 Pantoea sp. ME81
CACGATGCGTGCACAGATCACCACGCCTCACGACATGCATACCCGCTCTCACAGTGACAGGCTACCCCCCGAGCGTCCCCCCTTTCCCGACCCGCCACTCTTCCGTTCTTGCCCGCATAAGTGCCACCTAAACCACCCGGCTCAGGGGCATCCATCACTTCGGCACGCCCGGATACGGCCGATAACGGAAACCCGCCCGCCAGACTTTTTGCCATGGTGATCAAATCTGGCTGCACATCGTAATACTCACTGGCGAACAGCTTGCCGGTGCGTGCAAAACCGCTCTGAATCTCATCGGCGATTAACAAAATGCCGTGACGATCGCATAAGGCACGTAACGCAGATACAAACGCTGGTGGCGCAATATAAAAACCGCCTTCGCCCTGCACGGGTTCGAAAATGATCGCCGCCACCTGCTGTGGGCTGATATCACTGCGGAAAATCGCTTCCAGACTCTCTAATGCCTGATGCACGCTCACGTTGTGCAGCGCATTAGGATACTGGGCGTGAAATACCGAACCGGCAAACGGCCCAAAGCCGGTTTTGTAAGGCACGACTTTGCCCGTCAGTGACATCGTCATATGGGTGCGCCCGTGGAATGCGCCTGTGAACGCAATAATGCCGGGACGCCCGGTCGCCGCGCGGGCAATCTTCACCGCATTCTCTACCGCTTCTGCACCGCTGGAAAAGAAGGTGGTTTTCACCTCGCCACTAATGGGCACGCGCTGGTTAAGCCGCTCAGCGAGATGAATATAATTCTCGTAAGGGATAACCTGAAACGCGGTATGGGTAAAGCTATCCAGCTGCTGCTGCACGGCCGCCATCACTTTCGGATGACGATGCCCGGTATTCAGCACCGCAATGCCTGCCGCAAAGTCAGTGTATTCACGCCCATTCTGATCCCAAACCGTGGCGTTTTCCGCCTTAACCGCATAAAAATCACACATCACACCCACACCGCGCGGCGTGGCCTTCAATCGACGACGGTGCACATCACTGTTGCTCATCATTCACCTCGCAATTCACGGGAGCCTGAGATCAGTGTGAGCGGCGGGGTGTTTTTTCGCCAGTGAACCACTCTGACAAACAGTAAGAATGCTGAGGTGTGCACCTCAAAAGCGATGATCAAGTTTGAAAGACAGGGAAGGCCAGTGCGAAGAGCGAAGCGTCCGCGCCATGGACGGCGCGGCCGATCTGCAGGGATGCGTTAATCCTTCGCGATCGGACTGGCCTTCCCTGTCGTTTGCACCGAGCATTCAGCGACAACTGCACCCAGCCCACAGCAACACCCAGCCTTCACCACCCACCAATCTTAAAGCAAAAAAAAGAGCACAAGGTTTAACCCTCATGCTCCTTACGTTCAGCAGAAAGAAAAAGGAATTAACCTTCCGCCTGCTGTGACTGAATCGCGGTCAGTGCGATGGTATAAACAATGTCATCCACCAATGCGCCACGTGACAAATCGTTCACCGGCTTGCGCATACCCTGCAGCATCGGCCCGATGGAAATCAGGTCGGCCGAACGCTGAACCGCTTTGTAAGTGGTGTTACCGGTGTTCAGATCCGGGAAGATAAACACGGTCGCACGGCCTGCAACGGCAGAGTTTGGTGCTTTCGACTTCGCGACATCTTCCATAATCGCAGCGTCATACTGCAACGGACCATCGATCACCAGGTCAGGACGTTTCTCCTGCGCGATACGCGTCGCTTCACGCACCTTCTCAACATCGCTACCCGCACCGGAGTTACCGGTTGAGTAAGAAATCATCGCCACGCGTGGATCGATACCAAAGGCTTTGGCGGAATCCGCAGACTGAATCGCGATCTCTGCCAGCTGTTCTGGATTCGGATCCGGGTTAATCGCGCAGTCACCGTACACCAGCACCTGCTCAGGCAGCAGCATAAAGAACACGGAAGACACCAGTGAACTGTTTGGCGCGGTCTTGATCAACTGCAACGGCGGACGAATGGTATTGGCGGTGGTATGAACAGCACCTGACACCAAACCGTCCACTTCGCCACGCTCCAGCATCATGGTGCCAAGCATCACGTTATCTTCCAGCTGCTCCTGCGCGACCACTTCGGTCATGCCTTTGCTCTTACGCAACTCAACCAAACGCGGCACATAATTCTCGCGCACCACTTCTGGATCGACAATTTCAATGCCCTGGCCCAGCACCACACCCTGAGCGGCAGCCACACGCTGGATCTCGTCAGGGTTACCCAACAGTACACAAGATGCAATGCCACGCTCGGCACAAATCGCCGCGGCTTTCACGGTACGCGGCTCGTCGCCTTCTGGCAGCACAATGCGTTTGCCTGCTTTACGTGCCAGCTCGGTCAGTTGATAACGGAAGGCTGGTGGAGACAGACGACGGCTACGTTCGGAAGTCGCAGTGAGTGATTCCACCCAATCGGCATCGATAAAGCTGGCCACATACTCCTGCACCTTCTCAATGCGCTGGGTATCATCTGCAGGCACTTCCAGATTAAAGCTCTGCAGGCTCAGTGAGGTCTGCCAGGTATTGGTTTTCACCATAAACACCGGCAGGCCCGTCTGGAAGGCACGTTCACACAGACGCGCAATCGGTGCTTCAATCTGATAACCACCGGTCAGCAACACGGCACCGATCTCAATACCGTTCATGGCGGCGAGACAGGCTGCAACCAGCACGTCTGGACGATCGGCCGATGTCACCAGCAGTGAACCCGGACGGAAGTGCTCCAGCATATGCGGAATGCTACGTGCGCAGAACGTCACCGATTTCACGCGGCGGGTCTGGATCTCACCTTCGTTAATGATCTCTGCATTCAGATGGCGGCACATATCGATGGCACGCGTCGCGATCAGATCGAAACTCCAGGGTACACAGCCCAGAATCGGCAATGGGCTGTTAGCAAACAGCTGCTTAGGATCGATATTGGCAATATTTGCTTTCGTCGAATCATCGAAAATTTCAGACAGGTCAGGGCGCGTACGACCCTGCTCATCCACTGGCGCATTCAGTTTATTAATGATCACGCCGGTGATGTTTTTGTTCTTACTGCCGCCAAAGCTGCTTTGCGTTAATTCAATGCGCTCTTTCAACTGCGCAGGCGAATCATTGCCCAGCGCCGTCACGAACACGATTTCCGCATTCAGGGTTTTTGCGATTTCATAGTTCAGTGAAGAGGCAAACTGATGCTTGCGGGTTGGCACCAGTCCTTCAACCAACACCACTTCCGCGTCTTGCGCATTAGCGTGGTAGTTAGCAATGATCTCTTCCATCAACACGTCTTGCTGGTTCGAACCCAGCAGTGACTCAACGCGTGACATCTGCAGCGGTTCAGCGGCAGGGATTGCGGAGTTCTTACGAATGATGGTGGTGGTCTGATCGGGCGCATCGCCGCCCGCACGTGGCTGGGCAATCGGCTTGAACACGCTCAGGCGAACGCCTTTGCGCTCCATGGCACGAATCACGCCGAGGCTGACGCTGGTCAGGCCGACGCTGGTGCCGGTAGGGATGAGCATGATTGTACGTGACACTATAAAAACCTCTCAGGTGTTGCAGACTAGCCAAAACAACTCCGTCAGCCTGAGCTGACGGAGAGAAGTGTATTTAGGCGGTCAGACGCGCGGCGTCCTGGGCGATAACCAACTCTTCGTTGGTTGGGATCACCACGGCCGGGCGGGTGCCCTCTTTGTTGATAAAGCCAGACTTACCGAAGCGGGCCGCGAGGTTACGCTCGTGATCCACTTCAAAGCCCAGCAGACCCAGTTTCGCCAGCGCCAGCTCACGCACCATCGCCGCGTTCTCACCGATACCACCGGTGAACACCACGGCATCCAGACGACCTTCCATCAGCGCGGTGTAGCTGCCGATGTATTTCGCCAGACGATGGCAGAACACGTCCATCGCACGCTTGGCATCTTCTTTGGTCGCGTAGTTGTCTTCAACATAGCGGCAGTCACTGGTGACTTCGGTCAGACCCAGCAGACCAGACTCTTTGGTCAGCAGTTTATTGATCGCATCCACACTCATACCGAGGGTGTCATGCAGGAAGAACACGATAGCCGGGTCGATATCACCACTGCGGGTGCCCATCACCAGACCTTCCAGCGGCGTCAAACCCATAGAAGTATCGACGCACTGGCCGTTACGGATTGCAGAGACTGAACCGCCGTTGCCGAGGTGGCAAGTAATGATATTCAGTTCATTAACTGGCTTGTTCAGCATTTTGGCGGCTTCCTGAGTCACATAGTAGTGGCTGGTGCCGTGTGCGCCGTAGCGACGAACGCCGTGCTCTTTGTACAGTTTGTACGGCAGGGCATAAAGATATGACTCTTCCGGCATAGTCTGATGGAATGCCGTATCAAAAACCGCCACATTCTTATCTGACAGATGAGGGAAGTTCTTCAGTGCTTCGTCGATACCGATCAGATGCGCCGGGTTGTGCAGCGGAGCAAAAGAGGAAGCATCTTTAATGCCCTGAATCACCGATTCATCGATGATCACCGATTGAGTCAGCTGCTCGCCGCCGTGAACGATACGATGGCCGATTGCAGCGATTTGTGCCGAAAGCTCTGGTTTTTGTGCCAGAATAGTTTTAACAATGAAGTTCAGCGCTTCACTGTGCGCTGCACCTGCGCCGAGAGGCGCTTCTTGTTTGCTGCCTTCCAGTTTCCATTTGATACGCGCTTCAGGTAAATGGAAACACTCCGCCAGACCTGACAGATATTCGTCACCGGTGGCTGGATTGAGGATGGCAAACTTAAGTGAAGAGCTGCCGCAGTTCAGAACCAGTACTAACTTCGTTGACATGGAAGTACCTATTGATTAAAGAGTGGCTAAAAATAACGCAATCAGACTAACAGCGTAGCCCATGAATGCTGGTAGATTAATGATTAACATCATGCGGTAGTCAAAAAGAGACCGACATGCAAAAAAATTTCGGTAATTTTACGCAGATTTTTGAAATCTGCTTAGCGAAACATGGCTCTAAACCGCTCTTTTATTGAGCTGAAGCTTCCGGTAATGTTGCTAAAACGGCGTCAGAATACCCACTGTCACCCGCAAAGACAAAATCTTTTGAAGGATGTCACGTAAAGTTGTGTAGTTATCATTTTATTTTAATCGTTGCAGAATTAGTTGAGGTCTATCATGGCGAATGACACAAGCAATCCCGGCTGGTTTGGTTTATTCCAGAACGGTCAGCGTTACATGAAGACCTGGCCAGCCGATAAGCGACTGGCACCGATGTTCCCGGAAAACCGCGTGGTGACGGCAACGCGTTTTGCCATCCGCTTTATGCCCCCGCTGGCGATATTCACCCTGACGTGGCAAATCGCCATGGGCGGACAGTTGGGACCGGCGATTGCCACTGCACTGTTTGCCTGCAGTCTGCCGATGCAGGGATTGTGGTGGCTGGGTAAGCGCTCCATCACGCCATTGCCGCCGACGTTGCTGCACTGGTTCCACGAAGTGCGCGCAAAACTGGAAGAAGCGGGACAAGCGATTGCCCCTGTTGATGGTAAACCGACTTACCAGGCGCTGGCCGATGTGCTGAAGCGCGCCTTCAAACAACTCGACCGTACCTTCCTCGACGATCTTTGATCGATCATCCCCTTTTACTGCCAGAGAATGTGTGCAGTAACCGGGTTTAAATCAAAGAAAAGTGATGCGGGCAAACACGCATCGCTTTCCTTGTGTAATCATTTATCCATTGTTTAAATCTTAAGCGGCCGTGATGGCCCGGGAGCGAACCGTGGAAATGACCCATGCACAACGACTGATCCTCTCCAATCAATACAAAATGATGGCGATGCTTGAGCCGGAAAATGCGGAGCGCTATCGCCGCTACCAGACCATCATCGAACGGGGCTACGGCCTGCAACTGCGCGAACTCGACAAAGAGTTTGGCGAGCTAACGGAAGCCACCTGCCGCCAACTCATCGATATTATGGAAATGCACCATGCGCTGCATGTCTCCTGGTCGAACCTGAAAGAAGCCAATAGTATCGAAGAGCGTCGTCTGGCGTTTCTCGGCTTTGATGCGGCCACCGAGGCGCGCTATCTCGGCTATGTGCGCTTTATGGTGAACGTCGAAGGACGCTACACCCATTTTGATTCTGGAACTCACGGCTTCAATGCTCAGACGCCGATGTGGGAAAAATACCAACGTATGCTGGCGGTGTGGCACACTTGTCCGCGTCAGTATCATCTTAGCGCGAACGAAATCGCGCAGATTCTTAATGCCTGAATAAGGAGCAACGCGTGGAGTACAGGGGTTTTCTGTTTGATTTGGACGGTACGTTGGTGGATTCGTTGCCTGCGGTGATCCGCGCATGGTCATTGTGGGGCGAACGCCAGGGTCTTGCGGCGGAAGAAGTCCTGAACTTCATACACGGTAAGCCAGCGATCAATTCACTGCGCCATTTTATGGCTGGCCAGTCTGAAGAGGCGATTCAGGCGGAGTTTATGTGGCTTGAGCGTTTAGAAGCAGAAGACACGCAGGGCGTGCAAGCGATTCCGGGGGCAAAGGCATTGCTCGCCACACTCAACGAACTGCAGATTCCCTGGGCGATAGTGACCTCAGGATCTATCCCGGTGGCTCACGCGCGTCACAAAGCGGCGGGTTTACCGATGCCGGAAGTGTTCATTACCGCAGAAAACATCAAATTGGGTAAACCGAACCCGGAGCCGTATCTGCTGGGTGCTGAACGCCTGGGGCTGCCTGCAGCGGAATGCGTTGTGGTTGAAGATGCGCCCGCCGGCATTATTGCCGGGCTGGAAGCGCGCAGTGCAGTGGTTGCGGTTAATGCCCCCACGGATGCCCCGCGCCTGAATGAAGTGACCTGGCAGGTGAAAACACTGGAACCGCTGGTGGTTTCACCTACAGAAAACGGCATGTTTACACTTTCTGCCAACGTCTGACAGAACGGGCCATAGCGGCCCGTTTTTTATAATGGGGTATCCTGAGAAATTTCATCCAGCGACAGGCTAAAGCTTGGAATGAATATCTCTACAAAGTAATCCATTTCGGGGGAACGACGCTGTGACAGTGTTTTCTCCAGACGTGCTTTGGCCAGCAAAAACTCGTTATTTCCTGCTGACAGCTCTTCCAGACATTTCACGTAGGCGCACAGCGCGTCAGCCTGCTTCACCACCGCTTGTTCACTCTCGCTATGCAAATGCTCGTCAATCAACGGACGGTAGGCATCCTGCAATTCCGGCGGCAACATCTCGATCAACTTCTGCTGAGCGATCTTTTCGATCTTTTTGTACTCATGAGCAATTTGCGCGTTGTAATACTTCACCGGCGTGGGTAAATCACCGGTCAGCACTTCACTGGCATCGTGATACAGCGCCAGCATCGCAATACGCTCTGCATTGAGATTGCCGTTAAATTTTTTGTTTTTGATGATGGCCAACGCATGCGCCACCATCGCCACCTGAAGACTGTGTTCAGAGACATTTTCGGTGCGAACGTTGCGCATCAATGGCCAGCGATTGATCAGTTTAAGACGGGAGAGATGAGCGAAAAAGTGGCTACGGGTCATAGACGGTTCCTGTTCTCACGGCGGGGAAGGAGTGCCTTCCCCGAGATGAAAACAGTATATACCCTTCATACTTCGGGTTGCATGTACGTTAGCTGCGTTCACTTACCCAAGTCGCTCACGCAGGTAAGCAACCTGAATTCATTCACTTGCTGCCTGCCTGCATGCATTGCGGGTCAGTGTGTCAGACTACTGACGATAGCCTTGCAGGAAACGACCAAATTTATTGATCGCCATTTCCAGATCATCAACACGTGGCAAGGTGACGATGCGCACGTGATCCGGCCATGGCCAGTTAAAGGCGGTACCCTGAACCAGTAGCACTTTCTCTTGTAACAGGAAATCCAGCACCATTTTTTGATCGTCAAAGATGTTGAATTTCTTGGGATCGATGCGCGGGAACATGTACAAAGCGCCTTGCGGTTTCACGCAGCTGACGCCCGGAATGTCGTTGATCAATTCCCAGGCACGTTGGCGCTGTTCATACAAACGACCACCAGGTGCAATAAACTCGCTGATACTTTGATAGCCACCTAACGCCGTTTGAATCGCATGCTGAGCAGGCACGTTGGCGCACAAACGCATCGACGCCAGCATCTCCAGCCCTTCGATATAGCCCTTAGCGTGTTTCTTCGGACCGTTTAGCACCATCCAACCCTGACGGAATCCCGCAACACGGTAGGTTTTAGACAGGCCATTAAAGGTCACGGTCAGCAGATCCGGCGCCAGTGCCGCAATCGAATGGTGCTGTGACTCGTCATACAAAATCTTGTCGTAGATTTCGTCAGCGAAAATGATCAGGTTGTGCTGACGCGCAATCTCCACCACTTCCATCAGCAGTTCTTTGCTGTACACCGCACCCGTTGGGTTGTTCGGGTTAATGATGACGATGCCACGCGTGCGCGGGGTTATCTTACTGCGGATATCGTCCAAATCCGGGAACCAGCCCGCAGACTCATCACACAGATAATGCACAGCTTTACCGCTCGACAGCGACACGGCTGCCGTCCATAACGGATAATCTGGCGCAGGTACCAGCATCTCATCACCACTGTTCAGCAATGCTTGCATCGCCTGTACAATCAGTTCAGAGACACCGTTACCAATGTAGATATCTTCGACGGTAACATCGCGCATATCACGCGCCTGGTAGTGCTGCATAATCGCTTTACGCGCCGAATACAGTCCTTTTGAATCACAATAGCCTTGCGAACTCGGCAGGTTGCGAATCACATCAACCAGAATTTCATCAGGGGCTTCAAAACCAAACGGGGCAGGGTTGCCGATGTTGAGTTTGAGAACTTTGTTACCTTCTTCTTCCAGACGCTTAGCTTCTTTCAGTACCGGGCCACGGATGTCATAACAGACATTTTCCAGCTTGCCGGATTTATCAATTTGAAAATTCATCGTTACCGCCTTAACGGGCAGAGTCCTTTAACCTGCCACCAAAATCAAACCTGCCCAATTTACTCCTCTCACTGTCACAAAAGAAGGGCGGCTTAAGGTTTTGGCGCGTTTGCCAATGATTCCTGTCTTGGGTGGCGTAAAACGCAGTTTGCGAAGGTTAATCTGGTTAATGACTCTATTGTTTGATTTTTTTGTAATATAAAATGCTGGTGGTTTGTGCTGGCACTGTAAAGCCGCTAATCCATGGGTAATGGAGGTCATTAAGAAATTTTTTATTTACATCCTGCAAATAAAACCATTAGCGACCTGATGAAATAGTTAAAGAAATCTTGTTGGATGTCGAAGAACTAAACAGTGCCGTTGCAGCCATCGCTGGTGCCATTAAATGTCATGCATTCTTAATCCGTTTAAGGTGGCAGCATGAAGCGCTGCGAAGTGACCTATTCTGATAACAGCAGCAGGTTAAATAGCATTTACACTGTAACTTTAACGCGGCTGCAGCAGTTTAAGAACCTGGGGGGTTAAAAAATGAGCGCTGTTGTGGCAGGATGTGGCGGAAAAGGGATTTGGTCAAAAAATGCGATGATTTGATCGAAAACATTTCCCTTTAAAGCGTAAAAATGATTAAGTATAATTTATTATTTGATGCACTTTATCGCTTCGCATCAGCATAACATGATGTTATCTCTTTTTGACCCGCAGGCCGTTTTCGCGGGAAACTAGACAACTACGCAGCTTCCAGCATCTGTGCGACATACGTCTTCGTACCCGAAGTTGTTCTGTCTTATTAGACGGCACCCCTCTGAATACAGAGTGACGTATCCGTCGGCATCCGCCTGACACGATTTTTCCATGACAGCTCCACACAGGGCTGTCATTAAGCACCATTACCTCTTATCTATTTGATAAGTAGGGTAATACACCAGGGTAGTAGTTTTAAAAAATCTTATAAGTGAAGAAAAAACATGACTAATGCAAATCGTCCGATACTGAATCTCGACCTCGATCTGCTGCGTACTTTTGTTGCTGTTGCTGACTTGAATACTTTTGCGGCGGCGGCTGCAGCAGTGTGCAGAACGCAATCCGCAGTAAGTCAGCAGATGCAACGTCTGGAACAATTGGTAGGTAAAGAGCTGTTTGCCAGACATGGACGTAATAAACTGTTGACGGAGCATGGCATCCAGTTGCTAGGCTACGCCAGAAAGATCCTTCGTTTCAATGACGAAGCGTGCACCTCTTTAATGTACAGCAACATCCAGGGCGTACTGACTATCGGCGCCTCCGATGACACTTCCGATACCATTCTGCCGTTCCTGCTTAACCGCGTAACGTCGGTCTATCCGAAGCTGGCCATTGATGTGCGCGTCAAACGCAACCCGTTCATGATGGAAATGCTGAATCAGGGTGAGGTTGATCTGGTTGTCACCACGTCCAGTCCTGGTAATTTCACCCATCAGGTCCTGCGTACTTCTCCGACGCTTTGGTACTGTGCTGCGGATTACATCTTCCAGCGCGGCGAAGCCATTCCACTGGTGCTGCTGGATGAACCAAGTCCGTACCGTGACATGGCGATCGATTCGGCAGAGCGTCGTGTAGGGAAAGAGCGTACGTCCTGGTGTAGGTGCGGGGGGTCGCGGCTCGCTGAAGAAAACAGGCTGGAGCTAGCT
>NZ_CAJCKS010000167.1:0-10408 GCF_903970985.1 Pantoea sp. ME81
ATTGCTTCTGCTGCGCCTGACATGATGGGCGAACCTTATGTGGATGCGAAGGGGCGTCAATACGGCAATATGGCAGGCCAGCCGATGCTGGTGTTTGCGGGTGATGTCACGGGATTACAACGGGCTCATCGCCAGGGTTTGGAACGGGAGTTGACGGTGATCCCGTATGTGGAAGCGATGTTCGCCACCGGACATGATGCCGCCAACCGCGAGGTATTCATGGCTGAAGATGCCGACAACCTGAACCTGGTCGGCATCGCGATTCGTGGGCCAAAGAAAGCAGTGGATAAGGCGATTAAAGGGTTGTCACTGCATGGGTGAAAGCGATCGCCACCTGTGGCGACCGCATTAATTTCTTTAGCGACTGCGCAGCTCGATGATTTCAGCCGCGCGCAACAACAAATCTTCCCGGCCACGCAGCGCCAGCAATTCGACGCCAATTGGCAACCCATCTTGACTGAGGCCTGCGGGAATCGAAATGGCTGGCGCGCCAGTCACTGCGGAAACCAGCGCATTGCTGCCTTCCTGCATCTCGCCGTGTTTGACTGGCGCACGGCGCACCACCGGGTAGGCCAGCAGGTTAATGTTGTGCTGGTCGAACATCGCCACCAACTGCTGGTAAAGATCATGCTGGCGCTGCTGCACCCGTGCATAACCTTCGCTGGCCGTGCCAGGATGTACCGCGCGGGTCTTAAACACGGTTTCGAGCTGAGGATGATACAGCCCGGACGCAGCGATATCCTGCAGGGTATGGAACTGCGCCTGCGGCTTATCGGCTAAATACTTCGCCAGCGCTTCAGCAAATTCATAGCCGATGATATTGGCATCAGCCGCTAACGTCTCCAGCTCGGGCCAACTCAGCGTGGCAGGCGCGAACCCAGCCACGGCAGCCTGCACCGCCTGATTAATCGCATCTTCATCAGCGGCAAATCCTTCCTGCCAGATGCCGACCCGTAATGCTTCTCCCTCCGTAGCAAACGTCTTGCCGCTAAGCACTTCGCTGGCGATGCGCAGATCGGTCGCGCTGCGTGTCAGCGGGCCGGGGATATCCTGCGTCGGCGACAGCGGCACAATGCCCGATGTGCTAAGTGCACCTCGCGTCATGCGTAAGCCGAACAGGCCATTAAACGCAGCGGGTATACGCACCGAACCTGCTGTGTCGCTGCCAATGGCGAGAGGCACATAACCGGCGGCAACGGCAACTGCAGAGCCGCTGCTCGATCCGCCCGGTGAACGTCCTTCCCGCCAGGCATTGTGGGTGAAGCCGGTCAGCGACGAGGCGCCGGTAATGCCCGCAGCCAGTTCATGCATCGCGGTTTTACCGATAATAACCGCGCCCTGGTGGCGCAGTGTGGTGACCAGCGGGGCATCGGTTTGGGCGATGACGTCACGCAACATCACCGAACCCGCGCTGGTGGGCCAGCCTTGTACTTCAATATTGTCTTTAATCAGCACCGGGATGCCGTCCAGCTGACCCAACGCCTCACCGCGTTGACGGCGTGTATCACTCAGTTCTGCTGCCGCACGCGCGTCATCCGCAAACAGCCAGGTGATGGCGTTGTAGCGCGGCTGGTCTGCCTCACTTATGCGCTGCAGTGCGAAGTCGGTCAGCTGGCGCGCGGTAACATCACCGCGTTGCAGTGCCAGGGATAAGTCGCTCAGCGACGCGGTGAGATAATCAGCGTTTTGCATCCGGTCAATCCTCAAGTGGAGTCCATTGCCCATCAGGCGTAACACGGCCCAAAGAGCTGCTAAGGAAATGGGAACTGAACCAGATTGCCTGATGTTGCTGGCACCAGTCTATAACGCGTTGACGTGAAGCCATGGCGAGCGGAAGGTCTTCACAGAACAGCGAGTTCCAATGCGGGTGTTGAAATTGCACCGGATGGTGCATCACATCACCTGGGAAAATCGCATACTCGCCCTGGCTTTCCAGCACAATCGATGCGTGATCGATGCTGTGACCCGGCGTGGAAATATAGCGCAGCACGCCGGCGAACAGAGGAGATTCCTGCACATTGATGGTCTGCAGCTGGTCGCGTTCGATCAGCGGCAGGATACTGTCGCGATACAGTTCCTGACTGGCGGGATCGTCCTGACAGTGCTGCAATTCCGCCGCCGAGCAGACATAACGCGCGTTGGGGAACAACGGCTGCCACTTACCGTCCACCCAGTGCGTATTCCAGCCAACATGATCGGTATGGATGTGCGTCATCAATACCAGCGTGACTTCAGCAGGATCAACGCCCGCCCGTGCCAGATTTTCGACATAAGGCGTATTCAGCTGATGGAATAATGGTTTGTTATCCCGATTGCGCCCATTGCCGGTTGCGGTATCAATCAGAATAGTGTGTTCAGCGGTACGCACCACCCAGCTGTGTATCGACACTTCAGCCGGCTGTTCGGCAAAGGCGTCACTCATCTCAGAACGATGTGCCTTGAACAACGCCCCAAACGGAAAAGCGGCGCGCTGCTCAGTGATTTTTTCAACCCGGCACTCGCCTACCTGAATGTTCATGCTGTGCTCCACTTGATAGAGGACGCGTTCAACAGCGTCCGTGACAGTAAGTTGAAAGTCACTATACTGAGGCGGGAAACATTATTTAAATCGATTAAAATCATGAACAAAATCAATGAAAATGATTTCTCTCGTATCGACCTCAATCTGTTGGTGGTGTTGATGGTGATGTACGAGGTACGCAGCGTCACGCAGGCCGCCAATCGCCTTTACCTCGGCCAGCCAGCGGTGAGTGCCGCTCTGAAAAGGTTGCGTGAAATGTTCGATGATGCGCTGTTTATCCGCACGTCATACGGCATGACACCGACGCCGCGTGCCGAGCAATTAGTGCAGCAGTTCGCACCACTGATGCAGGGGCTGCATCGGGTGATCTTTACGCCCGATGCATTTGATCCACAGCGTGATAACCGCCGTTTACGCATCGGCATCAGCGATTGGCTGGAACAGTGGCTGATGCCTGATTTGTTAGCGGAACTTGCCACTGCAGCGCCCGGTGTGGATATTCATGTCGTCGCTGCCGATCCCTGGCAGGCGATTCCGTTAATGGAGCAGCAGCAGGCAGATGTGGTGATCACCGTTGGGAATGAAGTTAGTCGTGACTTAACCCGCGAGAAAATCGGCCCGGCGGGTTTTCGCACTGTGTGGAGCCGCCAGCAAATTGCACTGGAACGCCTTACTCTGGCTCAGTTTGTCGGTCATCAGCATGCGCTGGTGTCTTATCGCGGTGCCAGCGAAAGTGCCCTTGACCATGCTCTGCAGCGCTTGGGTAAATCCAGACGTGTACGCTATGTCACGCCGCACTTTTCCAGCTTACCGCTGCTACTCCAGCAGTTGCCGCTGTTCGCCACTGTACCGCAGGGGCTGGCTCCCGCGTGGTGCCAACGCTATGGCTTAAATGCTGCGCCCGTGCCGGTTGAAATGCCGGATTATGAACTGTCTTTGTTGTGGCACAACGCGCAGCAAGACGATCCGGCAAACCGCTGGCTGCGCGAGACATTGCGCAGTCTGCTGCTGCGGAAGATTTAGTCTGGCGTTCGGAATTCAGAATTCAGGCTCAGGCTCAGGCTCAGGCTTCAGGCTTCAGGCTTCAGGCTAAGACTTCAGACTTCAGGCTCCGGGCTGCAGCGTCCGGCGCATCCCTTTGACTTCACCAGGGCACGACGCGACCCAGATAATCGAGATAATGCAGCCCGGTGCGACCCGCATAGGCTTCCATCGTGTTGAGCAGATTCGGGATACTTTCGTCGATGGTCAGGCGAGCTTCCGGCCCGCCCATATCGGTTTGCACCCAACCCGGCGCCATTAACAGCAGTGTGCGCGCATCCTGATGACGGGCGGCAAAGCTGCGCATAAACATGTTCAAGGCTGCTTTGCTACCGCGATACACCTCGTAGTTGCCATTAATGTTGTTGGTCAGACTGCCCTGACCGGAGGACATCACGGCAATCGTGCCGCTGGGGCTGACCCGATCTTTGAATGTCTCGATCACGCGTAATGGGCTGAGCGCGTTGGTCACCATCACACGGGTGAACTCCTCGGTTGAAACATCGGCTATCGTTTCCCGATCGTCATTTTTCACCCCGGCATTGACGAACAGCATGTCAAACTCCGTGCCCGCAAGGCGTTGATGCAGAGCGCGAACCTGCTCGGGTTCAGTGATATCCACCGTTTCTACCGTCAGCTGTTGCGGATAGCGCGCAGCCAGCTGCGCCAGTTTATCGGTAGAATGGGCTCGCCCGGTGGCCACAACCTGGTAGCCTCGCTGTAGCATGGTTTCTGCCAGTGCGAATCCCAACCCGCGTGACGCGCCAATCAATAATGTTTTCATCCTGTGTTCCTCAGTTGAGTTCTTAAGAAAAGTCTAGCGCGGAGTGAGGGGAGGCGGAACACGCAGCCTATGCAGTGATAACCTGCATCAAACGCCTTGTTATGCCGCTCGACATCCAGCAGGATAGTGTCCATGAACACCACCGATCTGAATTTACTCTCGGCACTCGACGCGCTGCTCACCACGGGCAGCGTGGTGGGCGCGGCACGCCAGTTGAACCTGAGCGAGTCAGCGATGAGCCGTACGCTGGGCCGACTACGCAATGTGACGGGCGATGCATTATTAGTGCGAGCCGGACGGCAGATGGTGCTGACCCCTTATGCGGAAGCGATGCGTGAACGGACGCACCGTACGTTGCGGGAAGCACATGCCGTGCTCAGCCCGGATGCTGAAACGCTGGATTTAGCACAACTGAATCGCTGTTTTAGGTTGCGCACCAACGAAGGCTTTGTCGAAGCGTTTGGCTGTGCGTTGATTGCTGCTGTGACCGCGCAGGCACCGAAGGTCGAGTTGGTCTTTGTGGCAAAGCCGGAGAAAAGTGATCGTGAATTGCGTGATGGCAGCATTGATATAGAGATTGGCGTGCTCGGCAATATGGGGCCTGAAATCCGCTTGCAGGCGCTGTTTCGCGATCGTTTTGTCGGCGTGGTGCGCGCGGACCATCCTTTGACACAGCAGATGGACATCACCCAATTGGCCCGATTTGGCCATATTGTGGCGTCTCGTCGCGCAGAACGGGGTGGACCGATCCATGACGCCATCGAGCAAGCCGGATTGCAGCGCAAGGTTGTTGCTGTTGTGCCGGCTTTCTCTGCCGCTGTGGCGCTGGTGGTCGATTCGGATTGGGTGGCGCTGGTGCCACGTTCGCTGGTTGCACATCACCCATTGATCGCTCACAGCCAGGCGTTAGCGATGGTTGAGTTGCCCTTTGCCACGCCGGAAATGACAGTGTCACAAATGTGGCATCCTCGACTGGAGAATGATGCCGCGCATCGCTGGTTGCGCGGCGTGGTGAAACAGGTTTGCGTTATGGCGCGTAACTGATCGGCGTAATGGCGGTAGGATCAAGTTGCTGACCGAATTTCGCTAACGTGGATGCCATTGGACAAAGCGTACCCACCTCGGTGACCCGGCAGTCAGGCGCTCGCCACTCTTCTCGCAGCAGCGGATGCGCCTGATTGACGGACTGCAGATGACGAAGGTCGTCGAGGCTTTGTGCCTGGAAATAAACATGCAGCCAGCGCTCGCCACTCTGCTTATCGCGCCAGCGTTCAAACACCAGGCTACTGCCGGGCGGAATATTCCCGCGCGTGTAACCCGGCAAAGTCCAGGTGAAGCCCATCAACGTGCGCACCATCGCGATGTTAGTGTCATGTGCGACAAACAGCAGCCAGCGTGCATCCGGCACGGCATCTGAAACGGGGCTGACACCCTGTTCAACACCCTGAATCATTTCATTCAGCAGAATGGAGCCACGCTTTTTCGCCGTATACAGCACGTCGTTGCTAAGATCGTAATTGGCGGTTAACAGCGGCAGCACGGCGGTGATTTGCGCGGAGTGTGTAATGTTGCCCCACGCCAGTTGATCCGCTGGCAGGTTTTCATTCCAGCCCAGACGTAACGTTTCAACCATACTGGCGAGAACGCTCAATCCCTGAATATAGGTTTGACCGCCTTTGCTCTGTTTTATCTGCCACGGCTTGTCGAAGAAAGTGCAATCGGTGTCAGACTGACACACCGCACTCTTCAAAGCCTGAACCGCTGGTTGCAACGCTTGCTGACGTGCTGCCAGATCGCCGGTGGCAGCGGTCACGGCGGCAAATTGTTGTGTGGGATCGGTATTGGTGGCCGGGAACGCTTCGGTCTGGAACAAGGGATCATCTTCACCTGCCACGCGATGCACCGGGACGCCACAGCCAGGAAACGCACCGTCCACCAGCGCCTGGGCGGTGGCGCGGGTACGCTGCAATGGGCTGGCGCGAACATAGACCTCCTGCGCCTGTGGACAGCCTGAGGCCAGCAATCCAAGTTGGCGATAATGGTCGCCTTCCCAGCGCCCCTTGTTCACCACGGCGGCATAGCCGTGCCCGGTTAACTCGCCATCGTGTGTGGTCCAGATTGTCCACGGGCGCTGGGTTGCCGCTTCAATCTCTTTGCGGTTGCCGGGCGTGGGCGGGCGAATACCATGTCGGCTCAGTTCCACTACCTTTTCCAGCTGATACTGAGCTTCCGCATGTGCCGGTGAGGCGCTCATCCACAACGTACCGGCAATCAACAGGCCTGCGACATACTGTTTGCGAAGCGTATGCATATTCAAAAACCTCTGGATACTTAACCTTATCCAGGAGGGAAGAGGTCTAAGAATTTTGGTCGTTATAGGAATACGAAGTCTCTCGAACAAAGAATGAGTTTAAATTTGAACTGCAGAGATGCATATCGGTTTAATCTAAAACCTAATCCGACTGTTTTCCATACGGTCATTTCGGTGACAGCCATTGGTTTCTTACAGCTCTTCACACTGAGCATTAATGCCAAATCTCTGAAACTAAGCCTTTAATGCTGATGTCAGATAAGAATTCACCGTCGTTTAAATAAAAACACTTTCGATTTGTCATTTAAAATTATTGTCATGGAATAGGGACATATTGCTTTGAGAGCGTTTCGACACATTAGTATTCACTGCTAATTTTTGGCCTTTATTGCTATTGCGCAGATGGAGCAGCACTTGCCGCTGGCTTCTGCCGTGGCGATTGATTTTAAACCTCAGGGATTAGCCCTGATTGCCGGATAATTTAAGGACAGATAATGAGTGACACCGTGAATGACGCGCTGCTGGCACGTTTGATTTTGGCAGAGAAAGTGGCACGCGCAGGGGGCGAGAAGGCGCTGGAGTATTTCCATCATCGCGACACGCTGGTGGTCGAGACCAAGTATGATTTGCAGGATGTGGTGTCGCGCGCTGACCGCGAAGTCGAGCAGATGATCGACCAGCAGATTCGCGCTCAGTTTGCCGACGACGGTTTCCTGGGGGAAGAGTACGGATTGCAGGAAGGCACATCGGGATACACCTGGGTAGTCGATCCGATTGATGGCACCAGCCCGTTTTTGAACGGCATGCCTAACTGGTGCGTCTCCGTCGCGGTACTGCATGACGGCGTGCCGGTGATCGGGGTGATCTATGCGCCCACCTATCAGGAGTGCTATGTAGCGGCGCTGGGGCAAGGCGCGACTTTGAATGGTCGTCGCTTGCAGGTCGATCCAAACCGCACGCTGCAAAACCATGTCACTGGCTTTGGCGCTAACAGCCACGTTAGCCCCGCTGAAGTGGGTAAAATCCTGGCCTCATTGCTGGAAGCCGGGGGCAACTTCATCCGTATCGGCTCTGGCGCACTGATGCTGGCGTGGGTAGCCGCTGGCCGCGTAGTGGGCTATTACGAACCTTATATGCACGCATGGGATTGTCTGGCGGGCTACTGCCTGGTGAAAGAGGCGGGCGGCTGGTATCACCCGTTCAATACCGAAGGCGAACGTTTGCTGAAAGGCGCTCAGGTGCTGGCGGTGGCGCCTGGCGCAGAAGCTGATTTGAAACGGATTGCGGGAATTTAAGCCTTATCCTCGCTGCCGGAAGCCGTTGCAGCAGCGACTTCCGGCAATCGTTTTTTTCAAAATCGGCAAGGATGCGAATCAGCCTTCACACCCCAACAGCATTGCAATTCGACCCTGGCGATGCTGTTATAACCCATCACCATATTTACCGGGTCATCGCGTGTCACTCTCCTCATCAGAATGGTTTAGCCGCAATGGCATTGAATGTTCGCGCGTGAACGCCACTGGCAGCCGCTTTCCACGTCATCTGCATGATGAATATGTAATTTGCGCTAACCTCAGCGGGCGCGAAGAGATTTGGCTCGATGGCAAAGTCTCTGACGTGTTTGCCGGGCAGGTGACGATTTATAATCCCAGCGCGATTCAGTCCTCCTTATTCAGCAATGATCCGGTGAGTTTTATCAGCATCCACTTGCCGCAGGTGATTTTATCCGAAATGTTTGGCACTACCGCTGCGCCCGCTTTGCGCGAAGGGGTGTTCCATGACGCGCGGTTGTTTCAGGCGATCACTGAATTTGACCAGGCCGCGCGCGCAGGAGATGAGTTACTGCTGGAACAACAGCTGCTGTGGCTGTGTGGTGAACTGCTCGACGATAAAGAGAGTGCCGAACAGGGGGAAGTGCAGATTATCGAGCAGGTGAAGCAGTTTCTTGGTGAACACTTGCACGAGAAACCGCAACTGGATGCGCTGGCGCAACGTGCCGGGCTGAGTAAGTATCATCTGGTGCGTCGTTTCACCCAGCTCACCGGGTTGCCACCGTTGCAATACCATATGCAACTGCGGCTACAGCAGGCGCGGGAACTGTTGCGCCGTCGGGTACATCCGCAGGAAGCCGCGCTGCAACTGGGTTTTTACGATCAAAGCCACTTCATTAACGCCTTTCGCAAAGTAATGGGTACCACACCACACCATTACGCCCAGCAAATTGCCTCAGCCCAATACAAACTCCCGATAGCCTGACACCATCACATAGGCGGCGAAGTAGCAGAAGATCAGCGCGGAGGCGAGATAGGAGTATTTTAACAGGCGCTGCCCCAACAGCTTACCGCCCATGCTGCCCACCAGGCACAACACACAGGTCCAGACCACTCCCGCGATAAAGAACCCACCGAGGAAAGAGGAGGTGGCATTGACGCTGCCGTGCCCCATGCGAGCAATCAGTGCGCCGCCCACGCTGGCAAACCACAAAATCGCCGTGGGAGATGACATCGCCAGCACCACGCCACGGCTGAATTCGCGCAGTAACGAACGATAAGGCTGTTGCTCCGTTGGGGGTAACGCCGCGTCTTTACACAGTGCAGCGATCAACATTTTACCTGCGAACCACAGTAGTAATAATCCACCGCCAATCCACAACACCCAGCGTACCGCCGTAAACTGCAACACCACTGCCATACCTGCCAGCGCCAGCAGCGCATAAATCAGATCGCCAATACAGGTGCCAATCCCTAACCAAAAACCGTGAAAATAGCCGCGCTGCATCGCGAGGGTAATCATGGCGATATTCGCCAGCCCAATATCAAGACACAGCGATAAACTCAGCAGAAAACCATTTGAAAACTGCAGCATAGCGACGAGCCTGTCCTTATTTTTTCTGTGGGCGGCATTAAACCACGGCACGAATCACACTGTATTGGAAAGAATTGCGCCACAGCGCCCGGAGCAGCACGACATGCGCTTCAGGATGAATCGTCTCTGCGTCTGGTTTTCTCGCCGTCGCAATTATGTTTATATGCATCCATCTGCCATCAACGACCAAACGCCATGAATCTTCGGGAAAAAATTGTCGGCCAGTTCAGTGAGCTGTCACCAGAACTGCAGCGCGCGGCTGAGTTCTCTCTGCAAAATGCCAATCAGCTGGTGGTGCAATCGATGCGCGCGTTTGCCGTTGAAGCCGGGGTGAAACCTGCCACGCTGCTGCGCCTGGCGCAACGTTTGGGCTACAACGGCTGGGGCGAACTGAAAGATGCCTTCATTGATGATATTGGCCTGCGCAATGATACATACGTATCCAAGGCCGAGAAACTGATCGCCAAAGGAACACAGCTGCAGCTGTATGATGAGGTGTTTAGCGCGCATCAGGCCAATCTTGCCTTTACGCAAAACGAAAATCAGCAGGAAATGGAACAAGCTGTGACCTTGCTCGATGCGGCTGATAACGTCTATATCTGCGGCTTTCGCGCCAGTTTTCCCATCGCCTGGTCGCTGTTTTATGTTTACCGACTCTTTAACCGTCAGGTCTCGTTGATTGATGGCCTGGCCAGTAATATCGAAGTGTTTACCCGTGAACTCACCGCGCAGGATTGTGTGCTGCTGACCAGCTTTGCGCCTTATTCCCGTGAGTCACTGGATGTGCTGCGCGCCGCGCAGCAGGCAGGGGCAAAGATCATCGCGATTACCGATTCACCGGTTTCCCCGCTGGCGCAGGCCGCCGAATGCACCCTATTATTCTCTA
>NZ_CAJCKS010000168.1:0-10361 GCF_903970985.1 Pantoea sp. ME81
GTCAACGTATTGATGCACCGTTCCTCGGTGAAATTCCCTATCTGGACAGTGAAGCACAACAGGCCGAGTGCGGTCAGTATTTAACGTTGCCGCAGTCATGAGCCTGTTTCAGATGCGCATTCATGCGCACTCTACTTCATACCGCCCGTAGGATCGTTATGGATGGCGATTCGATGTCAGGTACGCAACAGTGCGCACCTGACATCATTTCGTCCGTAGGGCCGCCATAGACCAGCACCTTCAATGTCAGAATGTGATGCAACATTTTGGCTGCAGTTCATCGATGGCGATCACATCATCATGTCGCTGTCAGCCACTTATTCACCGTCACATCATCCAGCAAAGCGACTTTACCCTGCGCCACATTGCGACCACGGTGAAGCAGCAGGAAATAGTCTGCCACGCGGCGGATGAAGGAGACATGCTGCTCCAGCAGTAAAATGGTCAGGCCGTAATCGCGATTAAGACGGCGGATCAGGTTGCCCATCTCCTCTTCCAGCCACGGCGACATTCCTTCGGTCGGCTCATCCAGAATCAGCAGTTTAGGTTGCAGCACTAATGCTCGCGCCAGTGCCAGCTGCTGCTGTTGATCCATCGGCAATTCGCCACTGCGCTGATGACGCAAGGAATAGAGTGCCGGGAACAGGTCAAACACCATTTCAGGAATGGCACGGCTGCGATCGTCCTGAGCGGCCATCAGCGCGATCATTAAATTATCTTCCACGCTCATCTGCGAAAAGATATGGCGACCTTGCGGCACATAGCCAATTCCCATGCGCGCACGCTGTTCGGCGGGCTGCAGCAACAAATTCTCGGGTGGCGAGCCATCTTCCTGCCAGATCATTGAGCCACTGTTAATGGGCAAGCGACCCATAATGCAGTTCACCAGCGTGGTTTTGCCCATGCCAGGACTGCCCAGCACACCCGTACAGGTGCCGGGCGGCAGATCGAGATCCACATCCCACAGGATATGGTTGTGACCGTAAAACTGATTCACCGAACGTAAACTCAGCATCTGACATACTCCTTCCAGATTATTTGCCTGAATGCTCCCGCTCTGTGTCGTCTGGCATACAGTCGTGCACGATTAAGGTGGACACTGCTGTTGATGGCCTGCAAGGCAAGCCGTATGGACTCGTCACTCCATCGTTAAACTACTGCAATTACCAGGCCAGGTTAATGGAACGGGATATTCTGAGTCAGAATCCAGCGAAAGCGGGCTTAAAAGGTGAGAAATACTTAACAATCCCACTGAGTAATAACCTGACTGCACTTTGACGGTGCTGAATGCTTAACGTTTCTGGTGCATCTGTTCACTGATAAGGCAATCACTGAAGAAATAAGTGGTCTTAAGGCACGGTTTTTACGAGAACAATGGTGCTTGACTTGCCAAAAGGATAGTTAAAGCGGTTTAAGGCAGCCGGAAAAAAAAACGAAAAAAAAATATTTCGCACGCCAGGATAAGAGCGGAGAAAATTATACACAGCTGATGGGCTCGGGGCTGGATTCAGTTATCCACTATTCCTGTGGATAACCTTGTGCATTAGCGACTGAAAACCGCGTGGAAGCGAGGAAATACGCGGCCTGCATACATTATGCTGCGAAACTGGACTTTAGAACCATTACCAATAAAATCAGCAGGTTAATTAAAAGCAAGCCTGAGATTTTTCTGCCTTGTCATCGGACTGCAATTTAATGACGCTCTCTTGACAAATGTTAAAAGCGTCACGGCTCTGGGGATAACCTTGCGCAACAAGCTTTTGTCTTTTGCCGCTTAAATTGCACTGAAGCGAGACAGGTGCTTTCCCCGTTATCGTGCAAGATATCTGTAAATATATCCAGTATTTTTTTCTGGCAAATTCGTCATAGCAGAGTAGAATTATCAGCCTGCTCGCTGACATCTTCTGCAGGAACCGCAAAACCATGAGTAAAGCCTTCAAACTCAACTCTGATTTCAAACCTTCAGGCGATCAGCCTGAGGCCATTCGTCGTCTTGAAGAGGGGCTGGAGGATGGTCTCGCACATCAAACCCTACTGGGGGTAACCGGATCGGGTAAAACCTTTACCATCGCCAACGTGATTGCCGATCTCAATCGCCCGACGATGGTGATGGCACCGAACAAAACGCTGGCGGCGCAGTTATACGGTGAGATGAAAGAGTTCTTCCCGGATAACGCCGTGGAGTTTTTTGTCTCTTATTACGATTACTACCAGCCTGAAGCCTATGTGCCGAGTTCCGACACCTTTATTGAGAAGGATGCGGCGGTCAACGAACACATTGAACAGATGCGTCTCTCAGCCACCAAAGCGATGCTGGAGCGCCGTGATGTGATTGTGGTGGCCTCGGTCTCGGCGATTTACGGCCTGGGCGATCCCGATCTCTATCTGAAAATGATGCTGCACCTTACGCGCGGCATGATTATCGACCAGCGCAGCATTCTGCGCCGTCTGGCGGAGCTGCAGTATACCCGCAACGATCAGGTGTTCCAGCGTGGCACCTTCCGCGTGCGTGGCGAAGTGATCGACATCTTCCCGGCTGAATCCGACGACATCGGCTTGCGTGTCGAACTGTTTGACGAAGAAGTTGAGCGTCTGTCGCTGTTCGATCCATTGACCGGGCAGATTGAGTCCGTGATCCCGCGTTTCACCATCTATCCGAAAACGCACTACGTGACGCCACGCGAACGTATTCTGCAGGCGATGGAAGAGATCAAGGTCGAGCTGGTGGATCGTCGCAAGGTGCTGCTGGAGAACAATAAACTGCTGGAAGAGCAGCGCATCAGCCAGCGTACCCAGTTCGATCTCGAAATGATGAACGAGCTCGGCTACTGCTCTGGCATTGAAAACTACTCGCGCTATCTCTCGGGTCGCGGTCCGGGCGAGCCACCGCCGACCTTATTTGACTACCTGCCCGCCGATGGATTGCTGGTGGTGGACGAATCGCACGTCACCATCCCCCAGATTGGCGGCATGTATCGTGGCGACCGCGCACGTAAAGAGACGCTGGTAGAATATGGCTTCCGCTTGCCTTCGGCGCTGGATAACCGTCCGATGCGTTTTGAAGAGTTTGAAGCGCTGGCACCGCAAACCATCTATGTTTCGGCCACGCCGGGTAACTATGAGCTGGAAAAATCCGGTGACGAAGTGATTGATCAGGTGGTACGTCCCACCGGGCTACTGGATCCGATTCTGGAAGTGCGTCCGGTCGCCACTCAGGTGGATGACTTACTATCAGAAATTCGCAAACGCGTGGCGATCAATGAACGTGTGCTGGTCACTACGCTGACCAAACGCATGGCGGAAGATCTTACCGAATATCTGGTGGAGCACGGCGAGAAGGTGCGCTATCTGCACTCCGATATCGATACGGTTGAACGTATGGAGATCATTCGTGATTTGCGTCTCGGTGAGTTCGATGTGCTGGTGGGCATCAACTTACTGCGCGAAGGTCTCGACATGCCGGAAGTGTCGCTGGTGGCGATCCTCGATGCGGATAAAGAGGGCTTCCTGCGTTCCGAACGCTCACTGATCCAGACTATTGGCCGTGCGGCGCGTAACATCAACGGTAAGGCGATTCTGTACGCTGATAAGATCACCCCTTCGATGGAACGCGCGATGGGCGAAACCGAACGTCGTCGAGAGAAGCAGCAGCGTTACAACGAAGAGAATGGCATTGTGCCGCAGGGCCTCAACAAGAAAATCACCGATATTCTTGAGCTGGGCAAAAACGTGGTGAAAACGCGCGGTAAGGGCAAAACCGCCTCACGTGTGGCGGCAGAAGAAGAGGCCAACTATCTGGCGCTGACGCCACAAGCCATGCAGAAGAAAATTCACGAACTGGAAGTGCAGATGCAGCAGCACGCGCAGAATCTGGAGTTCGAAGAGGCCGCCAGCGTGCGCGACCAGTTGCACCAGCTGCGCGAGTTGTTTATCGCCGCCTCCTGATAGAAGCGAGAGGGTTTTGGCCGTCATCAAATGACGGCCCGACGAAAGCTTTCGTTATGTCCTGTGAATAGCGCCCCCTACGCTGGCAGCGTTCTATACCTCTCTGCGTAGAGAGCGCAATCACGCGCACGACTTTCGCAAGGTCACACCGCCTGAATCGCATGTTCCAATGCAATCCGCAGCAGCTGGCGATCGTGGCGATACT
Source organism: Pantoea sp. ME81 (assembly GCF_903970985.1). Taxonomy (NCBI): domain Bacteria; kingdom Pseudomonadati; phylum Pseudomonadota; class Gammaproteobacteria; order Enterobacterales; family Erwiniaceae; genus Pantoea; species Pantoea sp. ME81. Next base: position 4,151 of record NZ_CAJCKS010000168.1, read on the forward strand.
TGATATCGGCGGCCTCCAGCGGTTCGCGTACAATCAGGCGATCTTCCACACCGCTGACGTCCGCTGACGGGCTGACCACCACGGCATCAATCACTCGCCTGCCGATGGCTTTTTCCATCATTGCCAGTTTATCCGCCACCGTCAGGCTGGCGGCCGGGCTTAACTCACGTCCAAGATTGCCAATAAACACCATGGTGGCGGGCGTACGGCGCAGCGCGCGTGCCATCTCCTCCATCAGCAGAATTGGCATCAGGCTGGTGTAAAAACTGCCTGGGCCAATCAGGATCAAATCCGCTTCCGCAATCGCATCCAGTGCTTCTTTAGTGGGAGTGACATTGGGATGCAGCATCAACTCTTGCGGCGGTAGCTTCATTTCATCAATTGCCGTTTCGCCATACACCATATTGCCTTCGCAATCCTGCGCCACCAGGTCTACCGGTTGCTCCGACATCGGAATCAAGAAGGCATCGACTTTGAGCAGATTGCGAATGATGTTGATGGCTTCCAGCGGCCGCACGCTAAGGTGATCGAGCGCTTTGAGCATCAGATTACCGAGGTTGTGACCGGCCAGCTCGCCGTTACCGGCAAAACGGTATTCAAACATTGCCGAGGCTACGCTCGGTTCCATGATCAACTGGTTCAGGCAATTACGCATATCTCCCCAGGCAATACCGCCTTCCGAACGACGAATGCGTCCGGTGGATCCGCCGTTATCGGTGGTGGTCACGATGCCGGTCAGGCGTGAGCCCAGCGGTGCCAGCGCCGACATCACACGACCCAGGCCGTGCCCGCCGCCCAGTGCTACCACGCGATCCAAATCTGCCAGGGTACGATTCATGCTGTTCCTTTTAACTGACAACTGCAGGTTGTCGTGCAGTTGAAGTGATGTGTATCAATATCTGTCGCGCATTTTACCGTATCCTGCGGCGAAAATGCGGTGAAAAAACGTTATGTATCAATATATATAGCGAAATTCACTGATGGATGCGAGGGAGAAATCGCGCTACCATTCGAATTAACCGTGTTGTCCATAATGACAACAGACTCCCAAGCCTTGCATGCCTAAGTCATAACGATATGGATGCATGGCCGCAGCATCGCTGCCAGGGTGCAGAAAGAAATGACTGCATCTCCCGTATTTGGAAAGGTGTTCAGGTGCCACAATTTACAGATGCCTATGCGCGCAGCTTCTACTATCTGCGCCTGTCGGTCACGGATGTGTGTAACTTCCGTTGTACCTACTGTTTACCCGATGGCTATAAACCGAACGGTAATCACAACAAAAGTTTCCTCTCGCTGGACGAGATTCGCCGCGTGACGCGTGCCTTTGCGGCCGCGGGCACGGAAAAAGTGCGTCTCACCGGCGGCGAACCCTCTATGCGCCGCGACTTCACCGATATCATCGCAGCAGTGCGCGAAAACGATGCCATCCGCCAGATCGCCGTGACCACCAACGGCTATCGCCTGGCGCGTGATGTTCGTGCGTGGCGTGACGCGGGACTCACCAACATCAACGTCAGCGTCGATAGCCTTGATGCGCGCCAGTTTCACGCCATCACCGGCCAGGACAAATTCGCGGAAGTGATGGCCGGAATTGATGCCGCGTTTGATGCCGGGTTCGAGAAGGTCAAAGTCAACAGCGTGCTGATGCGCGATCTCAACAGCCACAGCCTGGCGACCTTCCTCGACTGGATCCGCATCCGTCCAATTCAGCTGCGCTTTATCGAACTGATGGAAACCGGCGAGGGCGGTGATCTGTTCCGTCGTCATCACATCTCGGGTGAGGTGATTCGCGACCAGTTGATCCAGCAGGGTTGGCAGCTTCAGCCGCGTGGACGCAGTGACGGTCCGGCGCAGGTGTTCCGCCATCCTGACTATCAGGGTGAAGTCGGTTTGATCATGCCCTACGAAAAAGATTTCTGCGCCAGCTGCAACCGCCTGCGCGTGTCGGCAATGGGTAATTTACATCTGTGCCTGTTTGGCGACGGCGGTGTGCCGCTGCGCGATCTACTGGCATCGGACGATCAGCAGGGCGAACTACAGGCGCGTATTGCCCACAGTCTCGGGCAGAAAAAGCAGACGCATTTCCTGCATCAGGGCAACACCGGCATGACACAAAACCTCTCTTTCATTGGCGGCTAAACACAGGAGTTACAGCCATGGGTAAACCTACCGGCGAGTTTGTCGCCTTGAATGTGGCGGTGATGACCGTCTCGGACAGCCGTGATGCCAGCAATGATAGCTCGGGTGACTACTTGCGTGAGGCGCTGGCGGAGGCCGGGCATCAGGTGGTGGATCGCGCGATTGTGCCTGATAACCGTTACCGCATTCGCGCCACCGTGTCGCGCTGGATTGCCAGTGATGATGTGCAGGTGGTGATCGTCAATGGCGGCACCGGATTTAATAGCAAAAACAGTACGCCGGAAGCGCTGCTGCCGCTGTTCGACCGTGAAATCGACGGCTTTGGCGAACTGTTCCGCATGGTCTCGTACGAAGAGATTGGCAGTTCCACGCTGCAATCACGTGCGGTGGCCGGGCTGGCGAACCAGACGCTGATTTTCGCCGTGCCGGGATCAACCAATGCCTGCCGAAGCGGTTGGGAACGTATCATTGAAGAACAGCTGGATGCACGCACGCGCCCTTGTAATTTTGTCTCTCATTTGAAGAAGTTGTAAGCATGTCATCATTAACTCATATCAATGCCGCTGGTGAAGCCCATATGGTGGATGTCTCCGGTAAAAACGAAACAGTGCGTGAAGCGCAAGCCGAAGCGCTGGTGCTGATGAGCGCGGAAACGCTGCAGATGATCATCGACGGCAGCCATCATAAAGGCGACGTGTTTGCCACGGCACGCATCGCCGGGATCCAGGCCGCGAAACGCACCTGGGAGTTGATCCCTCTGTGCCATCCGCTGATGTTGAGCAAGGTGGAAGTGACGCTGGTGGCCGAGCCTGAGCACAACCGCGTGCGCGTCACCTCTCGTTGCCGTCTGACCGGAAAAACCGGCGTGGAAATGGAAGCGCTGACCGCCGCATCGGTGGCCGCGCTGACCATTTACGACATGTGCAAAGCGGTGCAGAAAGATATCGTGATCGATCAGTTGCGTTTGCTCAGCAAAAGCGGCGGCAAATCCGGCGATTTTCAGGCGGTGGCACATGATTAAGGTGCTGTTTTTTGCCCAGGTGCGTGAATTGACCGGCACCAGCGCGTTAGAGCTGAAACCGGAATATCAGGATGTAGCAACCTTGCGTGCAGCGCTGGCGGAGAGGAACGATCGCTGGGCGCTGGCGCTGGAATCCGGCAAATTGCTGGCAGCGGTCAATCAGACGCTGGTACCGATGAGCCACCCGCTGCGTGCGGGCGATGAAGTGGCATTCTTCCCGCCGGTCACCGGAGGATGAGCATGGCCACTCGTATTCGCGTCGGCGTTGAGCCTTTTGATGTTGGCGAGGAGTATCGCCAACTCGCCGCACATGACAGTGATGGCGCGGTGGTCACCTTCACCGGCAAAGTGCGCAATCACAATCTCGGTGACAGCGTGGCCGCTTTAACCCTGGAACACTATCCGGGTATGACGGAAAAAGCGCTGGCGGAAATAGTCGAAGAGGCGCGTCAGCGCTGGGCCTTGCAGCAGGTGACGGTGATCCATCGCGTGGGCGAACTGTTCCCTGGTGATGAAATTGTGTTTGTGGGCGTCAGCAGCGCCCATCGCAGTAGCGCATTTGCTGCTACCGAGTTCATCATGGATTACCTGAAAACCCGCGCACCGTTCTGGAAGCGTGAAGCCACCGAACAGGGCGATCGTTGGGTCGATGCGCGCGACAGCGACCATCAAGCCGCCGAACGCTGGAAGTAGCGCGTAAAACCGACCTGCTCTGATAGCCGTAGCGAGTTGAAAACGTTAAGGTACGGGTTTTGCTGGCCTGTCAGGGAACAAGATGAATACCACTAAAATGCTCAAAGGCGCGGCGCTGCTCACCGCGCTGGTACTGGCCGGATGTAGTACCAAAAAAGAACCGCAGGCCCCCGCCCGGCAACCTGCCGACGTCAAATCTCAGATTCAAAAGTTACTGCCGAGCGATGTCAGCCAAAAAAGCGCCTGGGCAGACGACATCTACACCGCGTTTCGCGTCCAGCAGATCGATCCCAGCGCCAGTAACGTCTGTGCGGTGATCGCGGTCACCGATCAGGAGTCCAATTTCAGTGCCGATGCGCCTGTGCCCGGTTTACCCAAAATCGCCTGGGGTGAAATTGACCGCCGCGCCGCCAAAGTGCACGTTCCCGCCTTCTTAGTGCGCACCGCCTTACTGATTAAATCGCCCACCGGGGAAAGCTACGCCGCGCGACTGGATAAGGTGCGCAGTGAGAAAGAGCTGAGCGCAATTTTCGATGATTTCATCGATATGGTGCCGATGGGGCAGAAGCTGTTTGGCAATCTCAATCCGATTCACACCGGCGGCCCGATGCAGGTCAGCATTGAATTTGCCGAAGCGCATGCCAAAGGTTATCCGTATTCAATTGATGGCTCGATTCGCCGTGAAGTCTTCACGCGTCGTGGCGGCATCTATTTCGGTACGCTGCATTTGCTCGGCTATCCGGCGGATTACAGCCAGATGCTGTACCGTTTTGCCGATTTCAATGCCGGTTGGTACGCCAGCCGCAACGCCGCTTTCCAGGCAGCCGTAGCGCGCGCCAGCGGCATCAAACTGGCGCTGGACGGTGACTTAATTATGTACGGCAGCGAGCAAGCAGGTTCCACCGAATTAGCGGTGCGCACGCTGAGCAAGCAACTGGATATGAGCAATCGGGAAATTCGTCGCGACCTGGAGAAGGGCGATACGGAAAGCTTCAGCAGCAGCACGCTCTGGAAGCAGACGTTTATTCTGGCTGATAAAATGGCCGGTAAACGCCTGCCGCGCGAGATGCTGCCGGGCATTAAACTGGAGAGCCCGAAAATCACCCGCAATCTGACCACCGCCTGGTTTGCCCAGCGCGTAAATGGCCGATATCAGCAGTGCTTGACGCGCCGTTGACGCAATGCGGTGTAGACTCCACACTTAGAGCGTTTGTCTAACTTAAAGAGGTGCATCATGGACCGATATCCACGTAATGATTCAATCGTGCAGCAGGCGTCAACCGGGCTGCAGACATATATGGCGCAGGTCTATGGCTGGATGACCTGCGGCTTGCTGCTGACCGCGTTTGTCTCCTGGTTTGCAGCGCGCACGCCGGCGGTGATGGAGCTGGTGTTTGCAAATCGCATCACCTTCTTCGGGCTGATCATTGTGCAGCTGGCGGTAGTCTTTGTGCTGTCGGGCATGGTGCATCGTCTGAGCAGTACCTTAGCCACCGGGCTGTTTATGCTCTATTCAGCGCTAACGGGCCTGACGCTGGCGAGTATTTTCCTCGTCTACACCTATTCCTCTATCGCCAGCACCTTCTTCGTGACGGCGGGCATGTTCGGTGCCATGAGCTTCTACGGTTACACCACCAAGCGCGATCTCAGCCGCTTTGGCAGCCTGCTGTTTATGGCATTGATTGGTATCGTACTGGCGTCACTGGTGAACTTCTGGCTGAAAAGCCCGGCGCTGATGTGGGCGATCACCTATATCGGCGTAGTGGTGTTTGTCGGTCTGACTGCTTATGACACCCAGAAACTGAAATCGATTGGTGAAACCATCAACGTTAATGACAAAGAGAATCTGCGTCGCTACTCAATCATGGGTGCATTGACGCTGTATCTCGACTTCATCAACCTGTTCCTGATGTTGCTGCGTATTTTCGGCAACCGCCGTTAACTCTGCAGCACCGCTTCTGGCTTGTATCAATGCGCCCCTGCAACATCCGAACAGGATGCTTGTAGAGGGCGCAATTCATGACAGGCAACGTGCATCAATGTAAATCTGCACAGAATTTTGTCGGGTGCGCTATTGATGGCGCCCACCGCGCGTGAGTGATTTCTCCCCGGTTATCCCGCGTCCGATTTGGCCATCTTCTGTTCATTCTTCTGCCGCAGATGTTTTGCGCGACTCTCCAGCATCAGATACAACACCAGCGCCAGCAGCAGCGGCAAAATAAAGTACAGCACGCGATAGGCCAGCAGGGCGGCAATGATGGTGCCGTGCGAAACATGCTCGCCAGCCAGCAGCGCCAGAAATACCGCTTCAAGCACCCCGATGCCCGCCGGAATATGAATGATCACCCCCGCAAT
>NZ_CAJCKS010000169.1:0-10330 GCF_903970985.1 Pantoea sp. ME81
CAATGCGGTGCACAGTTTGTGCCTCATCCGCCTCTGCCATGTTCAACCGGTCGGTGATGCCCAGAATGGCCAGCGATACCAAACCTTGCGTCGGAGGCGTCATATTCCAGATGTCGCCTTCGCTGTGTGCCAGATGTAGCGGCGTGCAGCGGCGCGCGTGCTGTTTCTGAAGATCTTCCAGGGTGATCGGCATACCCAGCGCGGTCATTTCACGTGCCAGATGGTGGGCCAGTTCGCCGCGATAGAAACTCTCCAGACCCTGTTCACTCAACACGCTAAGTGTATTGGCAAGCGCGGGCTGGGTAAAACGGCTACCGGCACCAGGCACGGTGCCGTCAGGCAAGAAGGTCGCAGCGAAGCCGGGTTGATCAAGCAATTCATGTTGCTTTGCGGCAGTGGCGGCAGCCTGCGATGCGGTAACAGGAATGCCATCGGCAGCATAGCGAATGGCGTCACGCAGCAAACGGGCTAACGGCAACGGCGCAGAACCTAGCTCTTCAGCTAGCGTTAACGCCTCCTGCCAGCCACTCACCGTGCCTGCTACGGTGAGCGCTGCTTTAGGACCGCGATGCGGAATATGGCTTTCGCCGTGATAGAAGTCGAGGTGGGCGAGTGAGCCTGCTGCGCCACTGGCATCGATAGCGATAGGATCGCCATTGGGCGGCACGACCAACCAAAACCCATCGCCACCCAAGCCGTTCATGTGCGGATAGACAACCGCGATAGTGGCCGCTGCCGCTACCATCGCTTCAATCGCGTTGCCGCCTTCGCGTAAAACCGCCAGTGCGCTTTCACTGGCGAGATGATGTGGGGTGACGGCCATGCCGAGCGGGGCCATGTTGCTCTGTATCATAGTGAACTCTTCATCATTGATTCTTTTGTAGGGGGATTGGGTTAGTGGTCGCCGTAATGGGAACCCCTACAAATCCGTGGGGTGATCTAAGCAAGAGCTGTTCCAGTTTTGGTCGGACATCAATGTGGATCGATTTGTGCTAGCTTGTGATGAAACGAAAGTTACAGGACCAATGATGAAACAGCTTGATGAACGCCTTCGCAGTCACTATCCGCAACTGTCGCCGCAGGAGCAGCGTATTGCCGATTTTGTGTTTGACCATTTTGATGACCTGATCAGCTACAACAGCGCAGAGCTGGCGCGGCTGAGCGGGGTATCGAAGGCGACAGTCAGCCGCCTGTTTAAACGTCTGGGCTATGAGAAATACAAGAACATGCGTGATGAGCTGCGTACGCTGCGTCAGAGCGGGATGCCCCTAACCGACAATCGCGATGCAGTGCAGGGCAATACCTTACTGTCGCGTCATTACAAGCAGGAGATGGCCAACCTGACGCAGTGGGTGAACAGCATCGACCCGCAGCAGTTTGGCGAAGTGATTCAGGCGCTGGGTGCTGCAAAGCGGGTGTTTATTATCGGCATGCGTAACGCCTATCCGGTGGCATTGCACCTGCGTCAGCAGCTGATGCAGGCGCGTCCGCAGGTACATGTGTTACCACAACCCGGCCAGACGCTGGGCGAGGAGCTGGTGGATATCACAGCGGAAGATATTGTGGTCGTGATGGCCTTCCGCCGCCGTCCACGCATCATCCGCCCGCTGATGCAGCAGCTACAGCAGAGCAACATCCCGGTGCTGGCGCTGTGCGAGCCGCAGGCGCAGGGTATTATCACCCTGGCACACTGGCAGCTGTGCGCGCCGCTTGATAGCGTCTCCGCCTTTGATAGCTATGCCTCGGCGATGAGTCTGATCAACCTGCTGGCAAATGCACTGCTGCATGAAATGCTGTCGCAAGGCCGTCAGCGTATTCATCAAATTGCCGATCTTTATCAGCAACTGGATGAACTGGAACACCGATAGTGGGCACCACTTTGGTGCTTTGCACCTTTTTTGATCGGGTTTTAATACGGGCGCAATGCCCGTTTTTATCGCCTTAAACTCCGTGTTTATTCGTTTTTCTTCCCTTTGCGCCCCACACCCTGCGGTTGGCACATTAGTTGCAAATCGTTTTATCAAGAATCTTTTGTTTCACGATAAACTCACCGGGGTGCATAATGAAAAAAGTTTTACTGGCAGTCGCAGGCGCAGCATTGCTGATGGCTCAGGTCGGCAGTGCGATGGCCGATCAGCTACAAGACATTCAGAAGCGTGGCGTCATCCGCATTGCGGTGCCGCAGGACTTCCCGCCGTTTGGTTCAGTCGGTACCGATTTACAGCCACAAGGCTATGACATCGACATGGCCAAGTACCTGGCGAAGCAGATGAAACTGAAGTTGCAGCTGGTGCCGGTCTCCAGCGCCAACCGCGTGCCTTATCTGCAAACCGATAAAGTGGATCTGGTGATCTCCAGCATGGGCAAAAACGCCGAACGCGAGAAAGTGATCGATTTCAGCCGTGCCTATGCGCCGTTCTTCCTCGGCGTATTTGGTCCAAAAGGCGAGCCACTGAAAGATGCTGCAGCGTTAAGCGGTAAATCAATTGGTGTGACGCGCGGTGCAGTGGAGGACATGGTGTTGAGCGATGTGGCGCCAAAAGATGCGCAGGTGAAGCGTTATGAAGATAACAACACCACGCTGTCAGCTTACCTGTCAGGCCAGGTGCAGTATGTCGCAACCGGTAACCTCGTGGTGGCTGCCATTGCGCGCCAGAACGCAGAAAAAGCGCCGGTGCCGCAGTTCATGCTGAAAGATTCACCGTGCTTTATCGGCCTGAAGAAAGATGAGCCAGCGCTGAAAGACAAAGTGAACGTGTTGATTGAGCAGGGCATCAAAGACGGCACGCTGAACAAACTGTCAGAAGAGTGGCTGAAAGCCCCACTGCCAGCCAACCTCGGCGCATAACGCAATGATTGGGCAACTCAATTTTGCAGATCTCTGGCCGCACTGGCCAGAGTTACTGGCAGGGCTGTGGGTCACGATTCAGATAACGGTGCTGGCCACCGTCGGCGGGGTGAGCCTGGGGATTCTCGGCGCGGCACTGCGCAGTGGCAAACCGAGCTGGGCGAGTCGCATCTGGGGCGTTTATGTCGAACTGATCCGTAATACGCCATTCGTGGTACAGCTGTTTTTTATCGTCTTTGGTTTGCCCAATCTTGGTCTGAAACTGACGGCGGGCGAAGCAGCGCTGCTGGCGATGTTGATTAACCTTGGCGCGTACAGCACTGAAATTATCCGCGCCGGAATTCAGGTGACGCCGAAAGGGCAGTGGGAAGCGGGCCGTGTGCTGGGGTTGACCCGCACGCAGACTTTTATCCGCGTGGTTCTGCCGCCGTCGCTGCAACGTATTTATCCGGCGCTAGTCAGCCAATGCATCATTGTGATGCTGGGTTCATCGGTGGTGTCGCAGGTGTCGTACGAAGAGCTGACCTTCGCCGCCAACCTGATTCAGTCACGCACTTTCTTGAGTTTTGAAGTCTATCTGGTGACCACGTTGATCTACCTGGCGTTGTCGATTGCCATGCGACAACTGCTGCTGGCGCTGGGGCGTAAATGGTTTGGAGCGCAGCCCGCATGACAACCTTTACTGACTGGGACATCCTGCGCAACCTGCTGCTGGCGGCGCGCTGGACGATTTTACTGTCGCTGGTGGCCTTCTTTGGCGGCACGCTGGTGACCTTACCGCTGCTGTTTTTACGCCTGCTGAAGCGCCCATGGTTGACGCGCCTGATTCGCTGCTACACCGAACTGTTTCAGGGCACGCCGTTGTTGATGCAGCTGTTCCTCGCCTTCTTTGGCGTCGGGCTGTTTGGCATTGATGTGGCGCCCTGGACCGCCGCTTCGCTGGCATTAACTTTCTACACCAGCGCATTTTTGGTGGATATCTGGCACGGCAGTATTCGTGCGCTGCCGAAGGGCCAGTGGGAAGCATCGCGTTGCCTCGGACTGACTTTTGGTCAAACGCTGTTTCGCGTGGTGGCACCGCAGGCGATTCGCATCGCCATTGCGCCGACCGTAGGCTTTGCCGTTCAGGTGATTAAAGGCACCGCGCTGGCCTCGATTATCGGTTTCGTCGAGCTGACGAAAGCCGGCACTATTTTGAACAATGTGACGTATCAGCCCTTTAAGGTATTTGGCCTGGTGGCGCTGGGTTACTTCCTGATGTGTTATCCGCTGTCGCGTTACAGCCAGTACCTGGAGAAAAAATTCAATGCCGCTCATCACCATTAATCAGGTCCAGAAGTACTACGGCGACAACCACGTCCTGAAAGGTGTCGATCTGGATATCGACAACGGCGAGGTGATTTCGATCATCGGCCGCAGCGGCTCGGGCAAAAGTACCTTGCTGCGCTGCATGAACGGACTGGAGGGCTACCAGGAAGGCAGCATCAAACTCGGCGGTATGACGATCACTGACCGTGAATCCCAGGCGCGTGAAATCAGCCGCTCGGTGGGCATGGTGTTCCAGAACTTCAACCTGTTCCCGCACATGACCGCGCTGGAAAACGTGATGCTGGCGCCGCGCCGGGTGCTGAAGAAAAGCGAAGCCGAATGTCGCGAGCTGGCGACGCAGATGCTGGAGAAAGTCGGCCTCGGCGAACGCATCAACTACTACCCGGCCAATTTATCCGGTGGACAACAGCAGCGCGTGGCGATTGCCCGTGCGCTGGCGATGCAGCCGAAAGTATTACTCTGTGACGAGATCACCTCAGCGCTCGATCCTGAACTGGTGGGCGAAGTGCTGAAGGTGCTGGAACAGCTGGCTGCCGAGGGCATGACCTTGATCCTCGTTACCCATGAAATGAACTTCGCCCGTGATGTGGGCGATCGCGTGGTGTTTATGCATCAGGGCCGTGTCTGGGAGCAGGGTGACAGCAAAACGCTGTTTGCCAATCCGCAGACCGCCGAGCTTAAACAGTTTATCTCCACCGTCCGTCTTTAAGTCTTCAAAAGGAATAGCACATGGATATCAGTCAGTTTTCGCAAATAAATCCACCACAACGCCTGCTGATGGGCCCTGGTCCTATCAACGCCGATCCGCGTGTCCTGCGCGCCATGTCGAGCCAGCTGCTGGGTCAGTACGATCCGGCGATGACGCACTACATGAATGAAGTGATGGCGCTGTATCGTGGTGTATTTCGTACCGAAAACCGCTGGACCATGTTGATTGACGGCACCTCGCGCGCCGGTATCGAAGCGATTCTGCTCTCGGCTATCCGTCCGGGCGACAAAGTGCTGGTGCCGGTGTTTGGCCGCTTTGGCCATCTGCTGTGTGAGATTGCCCGCCGCTGCCGCGCCGAAGTGCACACTATTGAAGTGCCGTGGGGCGAAGTGTTCACCCCCGATCAAATTGAAGACGCGATCAAAAAAGTGCAGCCGCGCCTGCTGCTAACGGTGCAGGGCGATACCTCTACCACCATGCTGCAGCCGCTGGAAGAACTTGGCGCCATTTGCCAGAAATACGGCGTGCTGTTCTATACCGATGCCACCGCTTCACTGGGCGGTAACGTGCTGGAAACCGATGCCTGGGGACTGGATGCGGTCTCTGCCGGTATGCAGAAGTGCCTTGGCGGTCCGTCGGGTACTTCTCCGATCACCCTCAGCCCGCAGATGGAAGCGGTGATCCGCAAACGTAAGTGTGTGGAAGAGGGCATCCGTACCGCGGATCATCAGGATGGTGATGAGGAGATGATTTATTCCAACTATTTCGATCTCGGCATGATCATGGATTATTGGGGGCCGGAACGTCTGAACCACCATACCGAAGCCACTACCGCGCTGTTTGGCGCGCGTGAGTGCGCGCGTTTGATGATGCAGGAAGGGCTGGATAACGGTATTGCACGTCATAAGTTGCACGGCGAGGCGATGCTGAAAGGTATTCAGGGCATGGGCCTCGAAACCTTTGGTGACCTGAAGCACAAGATGAACAACGTGCTTGGTGTGGTGATCCCGCAGGGTGTGAATGGCGACCAGGTGCGCAAATTGGTGCTGGAAGATTTTGGTATTGAGATCGGCACCTCGTTTGGCCCGCTACACGGCAAAGTGTGGCGCATCGGCACCATGGGCTACAACGCGCGCAAAGATTGCGTGATGCAAACCCTGAGCGCGCTGGAAGCGGTATTGAACCATGTGGGTTACCGTTCGACACAAGGCGCGGCCATGCAGGCGGCGTGGGATCATTACGGGAGCCACGCATGAGCAAAAGCCTGATGACCGCCAGCGAGGCGCAGTCCGCCGCTGCCCGCGTCATGGCACGCTGCGATGCCCTGGCTGAAATCAGTGAAAGTGAGGATGGTCTGACGCGTGTCTATCTCTCGCCTGAACAGGTCCGCGCCAACGCCCGCGTGGCAGAATGGATGCAGGCGGCCGGCATGACCACCTGGCAAGATGCTGTGGGCAATATCTGCGGTCGTTATGAGTCTGCTGAACCCGGCGCGCAGGCGCTGCTGTTGGGCTCTCATCTGGACACGGTGCGCAATGCCGGGCGCTATGACGGCATGCTGGGTGTGCTGAGTGCTATTGAAACCGTACAGTGGCTGCACGATCGTCAGCTGCGCTTACCGCTGGCGATTGAGATTGTCGGGTTCGGCGATGAAGAGGGCACGCGCTTTGGCATCACGCTGTTGGGCAGCCGGGGTATTACCGGCACATGGCCCGAGAGTTGGGTAACGCATCCGGATGGAAACGGTATAACTGTGGCGGAAGCGATGCAGGATCTCGGTCTGGACGCTGCCAACATTTTGCAGGCAGCACGCGACGTCAACGACATTGCGGCTTACCTTGAACTGCACATTGAACAAGGGCCGTGTCTGGAACAGGAAGATTTGGCGCTTGGCGTGGTGACCGCGATTAACGGCGCGCGTCGTTTGAATTGCAGCTTTATCGGTGAAGCGGGCCACGCTGGCACGGTGCCGATGACCCATCGTAAAGACGCACTGGCCGCCGCCGCCGAGTGGATGGTGTTTGTTGAGCACACCACTGCCGAGCAAGATCCACAACTGGTGGCCACGGTCGGCACCCTGAGCTGTTTACCGGGCGCCGTGAATGTTATCCCCGGTGAAGTGCAGTTTTCACTGGATGTGCGTGGGCCGCAGGATGAGCCGCTGGAGCGCCTGTTGTCCGCGCTGCTGACACAAGCCGAAGCGATTGCCTTGCGGCGTGGACTGACTTTTACCGCTAGCGAATATTACCGTATTGCGGCAACCGCCTGTGATGCACGTTTGCAACAGGCGCTGAGCCACGCGGTGGAAACCGTGCAGGGCCGCAGCGTTTCTTTGCCAAGCGGCGCAGGGCACGACGCGATTGCGATCGCCGATCGCTGGCCAGTGGGTATGCTGTTCGTGCGCAACTATCGCGGTATTAGCCATCATCCAGCCGAGTCCGTGCAGGTAGCCGATGTGGCATTGGGCGTGCAGGCTTATCTGCAAGCGGTCAGCGATCTGGCACAGGCTTAAGGAGCCGTTGCATGGAGTTAGCGGTGTTTAACAATGCCACGCCCAATGAGGCACACACAGCGATAGCCCACTGCGTGGCAATTCCTGACTGGCAGCAAGCGCTGGTGGCCGCACGGCCTTTTGCGGATGTGGAAGCGCTCTATACGACCGCCGAAACACTGGCAAAGCGCTGGCAAGGTGCCGAACTGGAACAAGCATTACGCGCTCACCCCCGTATTGGTGAAAAAGCCGCGGGCGCGGGCAAAGAGGCAGTATTGTCACGCAATGAGCAGTCGGCGATGCAGCAGGCCGATGGCGCGCTGCAATTTGCCATGCTGGCGGGCAATCAATCCTATGAACAGCGCTTCAGCCGGGTGTTTTTGATTCGTGCCAAAGGGCGGAGTGGCGAGGAGATGCTGGCGGAATTGCAGCGCAGGCTCAACAATGATGCAGAGACAGAGCAGCAGGAAGCGCTGACGCAACTGCGTGAAATCACCCTGTTACGGCTTAAGGAGAGCATTGTATGAGCACCATTACCACTCACATTCTGGATACCGCGCTGGGTAAACCCGCTATCGGCGTGGCCATATCCCTGGAGCAGAACAGCCCGGAAGGCTGGTTGCCGATGGCGGAGGGGGAAACCGATAGCGATGGCCGTATTAAAGATTTAACGCCCGAGCCGTTAGCACCGGGCCATTATCGATTGACCGCAGAGATCGGTGACTATTTCGCTGCTGACGGACGCGATGCGCTGTACGTCAGTGCACAGATTGATTTTGTGATTGGTTCGGCGGGCAGCCATTATCATCTGCCGTTTCTGATCTCACCGTGGTCGTGGTCAACCTATCGCGGCAGCTAATTTTGTCACGGCCACCCTAAATGGCGACCCTGCAACACTCCAGTGACTGCAGGGTGCGCATTTAGGGACAACTGGCTGCAAACGACACCTGTTTTAGTGACGAAATTATGCGCAACTGACGATAAAACCCTACTTTCTGTGCGCCATGTCACACGCTGCGCTTGAAAGACAGTAACTATCAAAACCTTCGGTTCATCCAAATATATTCTTTCACAAGGTACGGTTATCTTTACCGGACAATGTGAAGCAAACGGAGCCGAAAAATGAGCACGCACGACAATAACGATAATGCAGCAGCGTCAGGCAAGTGCCCCTTTCATCACGGGGCGTCTGAAGAAAAAAGCGTACTGGCACGTGGCGCGGGGAGCGGAACAACCAACCGCGACTGGTGGCCAAATATGTTACGTGTCGACCTGTTAAATCAGCACTCCAACCGTTCCAATCCCCTCAGTGAAAACTTCAACTACCGCGACGAGTTCAGCAAGCTGGATTACCCGGCGTTAAAAGCGGATATCCGCGCTATTCTGACCGACTCTCAATCCTGGTGGCCAGCCGACTGGGGCAGCTATATTGGGCTGTTCATTCGCATGGCGTGGCACAGTGCCGGTACTTACCGCACCGTGGATGGTCGTGGTGGTTCCGGCCGTGGGCAGCAGCGTTTCGCGCCGCTTAACTCCTGGCCAGACAACGTTAGCCTCGATAAAGCACGTCGCCTGCTGTGGCCGGTAAAACAGAAATACGGTCAGAAAATTTCCTGGGCCGACCTCTATATTCTGGCGGGTAACGTCTCGCTGGAGAATGCCGGCTTCCGCACCTTTGGTTTTGGTGCCGGACGTGAAGACGTGTGGGAACCGGATCTGGATGTGGATTGGGGTAACGAAACTGAATGGCTGGCGCATCGCCACCCAGAAAGTCTTGCCAATGCGCCGGTGGGTGCCACCGAAATGGGCCTGATCTACGTCAACCCGGAAGGCCCGGAAGCCAGCGGCGATCCGAAATCAGCGGCACCAGCGATTCGCGCCACCTTCGGCAATATGGGCATGAACGATGAAGAGATCGTCGCGCTGATTGCCGGTGGCCATACATTGGGTAAAACCCACGGTGCGGCTGCCGCCAGCCACGTGGGTGTTGATCCAGAAGCCTCGCCAATTGAAGCGCAGGGCCTCGGCTGGAGCAGCAGCTACGGCAGCGGTGCCGGTGCTGATGCGATTACCTCCGGTCTGGAAGTGGTGTGGACGCAGACGCCTACCCAGTGGAGCAACTACTTCTTCGAGAACCTGTTCAAATACGAATGGGTACAGACACACAGCCCAGCAGGCGCGATCCAGTTCGAAGCGGTGGATGCGGAAGCGATCATTCCAGACCCGTTCGATCCCGAGAAAAAGCGCAAGCCCACCATGCTGGTGACCGATCTGACGCTGCGTTTTGACGAAGAGTTCGGCAAGATCTCCCGCCGTTTCCTCAACGATCCACAGGCCTTTAATGAAGCCTTTGCCCGCGCCTGGTTCAAACTGACCCACCGCGATATGGGGCCAAAAGCGCGTTACATCGGCCCGGAAGTACCAAAAGAAGATCTGATCTGGCAGGATCCATTGCCAGCCGCGATCCACCAGCCAACCGCTGATGAGATCACTGATCTGAAAGCGAAGATTGCTGCTTCCGGTCTCAGCGCCAGCCAACTGGTCTCTGCGGCCTGGGCATCTGCTTCCACTTTCCGTGGCGGTGACAAACGTGGCGGGGCCAACGGTGCACGTCTGGCACTGGCACCGCAAAACGGTTGGGCAGTGAATGCCAGCGTGATTCACGATGTGCTGCCAACCCTGCAAAAAATTCAGCAGGAGTCTGGTAAAGCGTCGCTGGCGGATGTGATCGTTCTGGCCGGCAGCGTGGGTATTGAAATGGCTGCCGCAGCGGCGGGCGTGGGGGTGGGAAGGGCGTTTTCACCGGGGCCCGGGGGTGGGGGGCCGGGGCAAAATGGGGGAGGGGTATTTTGTGTGGTGGCAACTCCTGCTGGTGGGTTTCGGCAATATTCTCGGATCGCCAGGGGCTCCACCACCCGCAAGAACGGGAGAGGACCACGCCTGAACTCCAGTC
>NZ_CAJCKS010000170.1:0-10297 GCF_903970985.1 Pantoea sp. ME81
CGGCCCCTCTTTCCCCACCCGACCCTCCTCCGATCTATCGTGGCGACAGCTGGCAATATCCGCCGCCGTCAGGCATAGACGGGCGCGCCCGCCGGACTGCGCTGCCAGCGTCTTGAGGATGTCGAGTTGCTGCCAGAGAATATCCAGCGGCTGCCACTGCTCGTTTGCACGTTGCGGCGCGACCTCATTGATGTAACGCTGCGGCGGGACAAACAGTGCAAAGAGCCCACCGGCAAAACCACCCTGCTGTATACGAGGAAAATCCAGATGCCCTTTCTCAATGCCAGAAAAAAAGGCGCCAGCGGGATCGTCACGATGATGCAGCCACAGATTAAGCAGCAGGTCGTTATGACCATCGAAGGTTTTAAATAACATAGGGGATCACACAACGAGATAATATAGGCGCTATGCTACTCGCGCCCGGTTGATTCGCCAAACAAAGGGGCACAAAGCGTTAGTTCTGTGCAACCTTTAGGCCATGATAAAAGGTGGGTTTGACATCGAGACGCTGCTTGATCAGACCCTGTTTTTGATAAAAATCGGCGGTGTCCTGCTGCTGCGCAATAGTGGCATCATCGATGGCTTGCCAATGCGACTTGCGCCGCGCAAAGGACTTCGCAGCGGCTTCTTTTGGGAAGCCGATAATTTTTGCCAGCGTGGTGGAGTACGCATCAACATGGCTGTTCGCCCAGCGATCTGCCGCCGCCAGACGATTAACGTAATCCTGCAGCGCCGCGCGTTTGGCATCATCTTTAAGGGCCGCATCGGTGGCCGCGAGGAAACTGTTGCCGCTGGAGAGGCCAACGCCATTGATCAGCACACGTCCAGTATGGGTGACTTCCGCTAGCGCGGTATAAGGATCCCAGGTAGACCAGGCATCCACTGAACCGTTGGCTAATGCGATGCGCGCATCGGCGGGCGTCAGGAAACGAAAGTTGACGTCTTTATCGGTTAAACCGGCCTTTTCCAGTGCTTTTAACGCTTCAAAATGACCAATTGAGCCGCGCCCGGTGGCAATATTTTTGCCTTTCAGATCGGCCACGGTTTTGATCGCTGAATCCGGGCTCACCAACACCGCTAAACCTGCGGGTACGGATTTGCTCACTGCCACCGCTTTCACCTGCGAACCCGCCGCCAGCGAGAACAGCAGCGGCGCGTCACCGATAATCCCCGCATCGACGGCGCCTGCATTCAGCGCCTCCGCCAGCGGTGCCGCTGCCGGGAACTCCGCCCATTCGATTTTATAATTGAGATTATTGAGCTGCTGCGCCGCTTCCATCTCGGCATGCATATTGCCCTTCTGGTCGGCAATGCGCAGTGTGACGGTTTCCGCCGCAGCGGTTCCACTGGCAAGCATCACTAACAGGGCTAAAGCTTTTCTTTTCATTCTATTTTCTCTTATAGCGCAAAACCCCAGACTACCCTGTTGTGCTAAAAGCCCAGATGCCGATTTCGTCTGAGGAAAATCATCCTGCGCATAAGCAGTACAACGCTTTTGGCCGTCGATTCTCATCATCCCACATTTGTTGTGAACGGTTGGGATAGCGAGGGTTCACAGAATGTGGGCCCGGCTGCTGCGGCAACTTCGCAACGAAATGTCAGTTACGCAATGTAGCTTGTCAGTTATGCGTGAGCAGCGTGCGGCGATGTGGTCCAGACTGAGTACAGACCCATAAGGAGAACCTCATGCTGAACCACCCTGCTGAAAAATACCGCCCCTTCCCGGTGATCGATTTACCCGACCGTCAGTGGCCATCGCGCCAGCTCACCCAGGCACCGCGCTGGCTTTCCACCGATCTGCGCGACGGCAACCAGGCGCTGGCTACGCCCATGGACAGCGCCCGCAAGCTCGAGTTTTGGCAGTTGTTACTGCGCTGCGGCTTCAAAGAGATTGAAGTGGCGTTTCCTGCCGCCTCGCAAACCGATTTCGACTTTGTACGCCTGCTGATTGAGCAGAATCATATTCCACAGGGCGTGGCGATTCAGGTGCTGACGCAAGCGCGTAGCGACCTGATCGAGCGTACCTTTGAAGCGTTGCGTGGTGCACCGCAGGCGATTATTCATATGTACAACGCCACTGCGCCGTTGTTCCGCGAGCGCGTGTTCCGTCAAAGTAAGGCAGAAATCATTGAGCTGGCCTGCGCCGGGGCACGGCAAATCCGCGCCCAATGTGAAGCACAAAACGACACCGCATGGACCTTCCAGTATTCACCTGAAACGTTCTGCTTTACCGAACCTGAATTCGCGCTGGAGATTTGTGAAGCAGTCGCAGCGATCTGGCAGCCGAGTCCGGAGCGCCCGATGATTATCAACCTGCCCGCTACGGTGGAAGTGAATACCCCGAACGTCTATGCGGATCAGATCGAGTATTTCTGCCGACATTTTAGCCAGCGATCGCAGGTGGCGATTTGCGTGCATCCGCACAACGATCGCGGCACCGGCGTGGCCTGCGCCGAACTGGCGATACTGGCCGGAGCCGATCGCGTTGAAGGCTGCTTGTTCGGTAATGGTGAGCGCACCGGCAATGTCGATATCGTGACGCTGGCGCTCAATTTGTATACTCAGGGCGTGGCACCGGAACTCGATTTCAGCGATATCCAGCAGGTGCTGGAAGTGGTGACCCGTTGTAACCAGTTGCCGGTGCATCCGCGCCATCCGTACGCTGGTGAGCTGGTGTTTACCGCGTTTTCGGGTTCGCATCAGGATGCGATTCGTAAAGGCTTTGCCGAACGCAATGAGCGTCAGGAAGCGATCTGGCAAATGCCGTATCTGCCACTTGATCCGATCGATATCGGTTGCAGCTACGAAGCGGTGATTCGCGTCAACAGTCAGTCGGGTAAAGGCGGAGCGGCCTGGCTACTGGAGCAAAACCATGGACTGCAGTTACCGCGTGGGTTGCAGCAAGACTTCAGCCGCATTGTGCAGCAGCAAACCGATGCTCACGGCCAGGAGATGACCCATCACGCGTTATGGCAGCTGTTCTGTCAGCATTACGGCTTAACCCAGCCTGCGCGGCGTTTGCTGGAAGCGGAAAGCCACAGTGATGAGAAAGGGGAAACGCGGTTTAAAGCGCGCCTGCAGGATGGCGGACAAACGCTGACGCTGGAAGGTAAAGGCAACGGGCTGCTGTCGGCGGCGGTCGCGGCACTGCGTCAGCGCTATGATTTGGCGATTAGCATTGAGGATTATCACGAGCATACGCTGGGTAAACGCAGTGACAGCCGCTCTGTTACCTATATTAGCTGTACCAATGCACGCGGCGAACGTGCCTGGGGTGTGGGCATCGATAATGATGTGACACGCGCCTCATTACAGGCGCTACTCAACGCAGCCCACGCTTTTCTGCCGCAGGAAAGTAGTTCGCCGGTGTAACGCCGAGCACGCGGCGGAACATCGCACTGAAGGCGCTCGGGCTGTCATAACCGAGTTCGAGCGCCACCGTTAACACCGTTTCGCCCTGCGCAAGCCGCGCCAACGCCACGCTGAGACGTGCGCGGCGCACCCAGTCGCTGAACTGCAAGCCGGTTTCGCGGTTAAAATGCCGCGCCAGCGTGCGTTCAGCGACACAGAGTTCGCTGGCCGCTCTCGCGAGTGTCCAGCTCTCGCCCGGTTGCTGATGAATTTGCTGGCACAGTGCACGCATCCTCTCACTCTCCGGCCACGGCAGGCCGAAGGGCAGCACATCCATTACGCGGATTTCATCGAGGATCAATTCATAGATGCGTTCGGCACGACTGCCAGAAGCGTATTGATCCGGCAATGCCAGAGCACTGACGATCAGCTCACGCAGCAGCGGGGAAATCTGCACCACCTGACAGCTGGCAGGCAAATCCGCCCGCGCCAGCGGATCGACAAACAGCGTGCGGGCCGCCACCGATCCCACAATATGCAGCGCATGCTCCGTGCCCGCAGGTAACCACACGCCACGACTTGGCGGCACAATCCAGCTGCCCTGCCGGGTTTCGACTTTCACTACGCCGCTCAAGGTATGGATCAGCTGCGCACAATCGTGGTGATGCCATGACTCAGCATCACCGTGCACATAATCGTGCGCATAAGGCACCAGCGGACGAAAGCTGAAATCGAAGTTGAGCCGCTGACTCATTTAGCGTTTCAGGTACTGGTAGACCGCCGCCAGGTCCTGCTCGCCGTAACCGGCATCGACCGCTTGCTGCCAGACGTCAACGATGTTCTCCAGCGCGGGCAGCTTGCTATCACCTGCGGCATCCAGCGCCAGTCTGGCATCTTTCAATGCCCACACCAGATGCATCTGCGGGGTGTAATCACCACTGGCGATCATCCCGAGTTTCATTTTGGCGTACGGTGCCGCCAGCGGACCGCCCTCCAGCACTTTCCACAGATCGTCGGTGCTGAAACCAAACTGCTCCGCCAGGCGAGTACTCTCCGCCAGACTTTGCATCAGGCCAATCAGCCAGCTGTTCACCACCAGTTTCATACGTGAACTGGCACCCGCTTCACCCAGCCAATGTGTGCCTTTACCAATCGCGGCAAACACCTGCTCTGCGGCCTGCGCTTTACTTTGATCGCCGCTGGCCATCACCAGAATCTGCGCATTTTCGGCAGGCGCTTTGGTACCGGAAACCGGCGCATCGATAAAGAGCACATCCGGACGTGCGTGTTGCAGGTCGGCAATCAGCGCATCAGTCGCTTCCACGCCAATAGTCCCCATCTGGCAGACGGTCGCGCCCTGCTTCAATGCACGGCTTGCTTCGGTCAGCGTCTGACGCGTGGTGTCGCCGTCAGACAGCATGGCGATCACCACATCTGCGCCTTCCACCGCCTGTGCCGCGCTGTCGCTAAGCTGCAAACCAGCATCCAGCAGGTTTTCACCTTTGGCACGAGTGCGATTCCAGCCACGCACCACGAACCCTTTTTTCAGTAAGTTGGCGGCAAAAGCGTGCCCCATTGCGCCTAAACCTAATACCGCGACAACCGGTTGCTGACTCATCTTGATTCCCTTTTATGCATTCAGACAAAACAGTCAGACTGACAGAAATTTCTGCGCGCAGCCAGGCGAGAGGTGCGCCGAAAGGCATTTTTTAATCTCAACCCCGACAAGACACAGTGGTAATCAGCATGCTTTTAAACAGCACTGGGGGCTTCCTGGCGAGGAGGATGGGATAACGATTTACCGGGTTAATTTTATCATTGCGGCAATGACACAAGAATTCGTATTCATCGCTATTCGATTATTGGAAAAAGTTCGCATATGATAAATGGGAAACTAACACTCTATAAATAATTACCGATGTCATCAGAAAACCAAAGCTTAAAAGTCACTCGAGAACGTGGAAGACCCCGAGTCTTCGATATGGACGACGTTTTAGATAAAGCAATGATAGTATTCAGAAAGAAAGGTTATCACGCTTCATCAATAGCCGACCTGGGCGAAGCCATGAGTTTAACGGCTGGAAGTATATATAAGGCGTTTACTGATAAGCGCACCCTTTTTTTGCGGGTATTTGAACGCTACATTGCCCTCCGTAATGCCGATTTACGTCAGCGGTTGCAACATTTCCCGGATGGCAGATCGCGGATTGAGGAATTACTGCAATTTTATTTAGACTCTGCGGTTGAGATTGAAGGGCGTAGAGGTTGTTTGGTTGTTGGGAGCACGGTTGAACTGCAAACGCTGGATGAAGAACTTTCAGAGTTAGTCAGGCAGGCCGTGTTACGTAATCAAAACTTTCTCGTTTCGCTTATTATTGAAGGCCAGAAAGACGGATCTATTTCCTCTCAACTGGATGCTGAAACTGCGGCAGGCTTATTGCTGTGCGTGGCATTCGGCATGCGTGTGGTAGGTAAAGTTCAGGATGTGACTAATGGGAAAAAAACCATTACTATGGTGATGAAGGTTCTGGAATAATTCATTTACCATATTAGGAAATAATCACTTCCTAATTAAATTTAATCATAGCGCTCTCCTGAACGCCTGTGATCCCTAAGAGGAATTGATATGTGCATCAATGATGCAGCGAAGAATCACAGAATGGCTATGGAGCAGGATGTGGCACCTCCGAAAGATATTTCAGAAGAGGAAGCCCTGGGGCGCGTTGTGGGCGAAATTTTAAGCGCGGGAAAAACGCTCAGTCGTAAAACACTGTGTTTTGAATTGCTCAAAAAGCTGGATGAAGCTGAAGAATCATCAGTTAAAAGGCACTATTCAAATATTTTTAAGAAATTATTGTCTTGTTAGCTTATAAATAAAAAGCGCATCCGTTTGATTGCTTTTAATATCTCTATTTTGAGCAATCATCGTTGCGTGTCGCCGACATCCTTTTTGTATTCGATAACATCATGAGCCAGTGCTTGCCGTTACGCTTATTCTTCTCGTTTCTGTATAAGAAACATCCCAATCATGGCTAAAACAAAGTAATAGGGAATAATCTGCTTTCCCCAGCGCAGAAAAAAAACAAAATCACCTCCTCATCCGATAAGAATTAATTATGTGTTTAAGTCATGAGGATAATAAAAATGAAAGACCCTATACAGCGTCGCATCCCGTCAAATTTGTCGCGCATTGAATTATCTGAACAGTGGCAAATCACTTACTGGACGCTCACTCTGCATACGACTCAGGAAAGACTTACCCGGGCGGTGCGAGAAGTAGGATCAGAGACCGAAGCTGTTCGCCGATGGCTCACTGAGCATCCTCCTGCCCGACAACCTCAGTCTTATTAAGGTGATAGGCCATCGTCATGACACTGGCGGGATAGACGCATAAGGACAACGTGAGCGCAGTTTCACTATCGTTATGGCTTATGAATCCATCCGGCAGCCGCTCAGTCGTTTGCGTTGTCCCTGTTCAGCCCATTGCCAACAAAATAGCCATGAGTCAACGGCCTTTACGCAGCAAACGTCACAGCCCTCTCCCTGCCTGAGGTATAAAACGCTAATAACAGCATTTATTTAATATCATGCGTGAAAATGTAATACCATTTATCGGCAAAACTATTAACATATGCGCGATTAATGTTCCATTTGGTTCATTCCACGTCTTTTATACGGTCTTTCATAATGAAAATTGCTTTACTGCGACAGGCACCGTTGCTGATGCTGCCTGCATTATTCCCTTTGCAATTGATGGCGGCGGATAATGCCAGCAATACCATGGTCGTCAGTGCCGCGCCCGCGGGCACCGGTTTGTCAGAGCTGGATACGCCCGCGGCGGTGAGTGTGGTGTCTGGCGAGGATATGCGTCATGCAGCACCACGCGTCAACCTCTCGGAAAACCTCGCCAGCGTGCCGGGCATGCAGATTCAGAACCGTCAAAATTATGCGCAGGATTTACAAATTTCCGTGCGCGGATTTGGCTCGCGATCAACCTTTGGCCTGCGCGGTATCCGCCTGTATGTCGACGGTATTCCCGCCACGATGCCAGATGGTCAGGGACAAACCTCAAATATCGACATTGGTTCGATTGATCACGTTGAAGTACTGCGCGGCCCCTTCTCAGCCCTGTACGGCAACTCGTCGGGCGGTGTCATTAATGTTGAAACCCAAACCGGTCAGCAACCCACCACGCTGGAAGCCAGCACCTGGTACGGTAGCTACGGCAGCTGGCGCAACAGCGTCAAAGCCAGCGGCGCGACCGGTGATGGCACGCACGCCGGTGACGTGAATTACACCGTGTCGGCCTCGCGCTTTACCACCCATGGCTATCGCGATCACAGCTCGGCAGAGAAAAACCTCGGTAACGCCAAACTCGGTGTGCGCATTGATGATGTCAGTACCCTGACGCTACTGTTTAACAGCGTTCACGTGGATGCGCAGGATCCCGGCGGTTTGACCGAGGCACAGTGGAAAGATAATCCGCGTCAGGTTGCCAGTAACGTAACGCTCTACAACGCGCGCAAAACCGTCGACCAAACGCAGGCTGGGCTGCACTATCAGCGCCAGATGAGCGAGAACGACGATCTCAGCGTGATGATGTACGCTGGTGAGCGTGAGACTACACAGTATCAATCGATCCCGGCTAGTGCGCAGATTAATACTAAAGGACATCCCGGCGGCGTGATCTCGCTGGCACGCCACTATCAGGGGATTGATACGCGCTGGACACATCGCGATACCGTGTTCACCCTTCCCGTGACGCTGACCGCCGGTCTCGACTATGAAACCATGACCGAGAAGCGTAAAGGCTATCAGAACTTCACCACCAGCAATGGCGTGACGGATTACGGCGTGCAGGGCGATATGCGCCGCAATGAACGCAACCTGATGTGGAACCTCGATCCTTATCTGCAAACGGCGTGGCAGTTCACCGATAAATGGTCACTGGATGCTGGTGTGCGTTTGAGCACGGTGAATTTCGACTCTAACGATTATTACGTCACTTCCAGCGATCCCGATGACAGCGGTAATCGCCGTTATCACCGCTGGCTGCCAGCCGCCTCACTGAAATATGCGATTGATAATAGCTGGAATGCCTATGTGTCTGCGGGCCGTGGCTTTGAAACGCCCACGCTAAATGAGTTGTCTTATCGCTCAGCCGATCAGTCTGGCCTGAACCTCAATCTGAAGCCGGCGACCAGCGATACGGTTGAGTTGGGCACTAAAAAGCGTATCGGTAACGGTTTAATTACCGCCGCCGTGTTCCAGACCGATACCAAAAACGAAATCGTCTCTGACAGCAGCTATGAGGGACGCACCAGCTATAAAAATGCCGGTGAAACTCGTCGTCGCGGACTGGAGTTGGGTCTGGATCAGGAGTTTGGTTATGACTGGCACCTGAAAGCGGCGTGGACCTTGCTGGATGCGCGCTATCGCTCTAACGCCTGCGGCACTGAAAGCTGTGACGGCAACCGTATTCCAGGCATCGCACGTAATATGGCCTATGCCGGGTTAGCCTATGCACCGGATCAAGGCTGGTATGCCGGCGGTGATGTGCGCTACATGAGCGACATTGCCGCTGACGATGAAAATGATGTTAAAGCACCCTCTTATACCGTATTTGGCCTGAACTCGGGTTATAAGTGGCTGGTGCAGAACTGGACGCTGGACTTGTTTGGTCGCGTGGATAACCTGTTTGACCGCACCTATGTGGGTTCAGTGATCGTCAATGAGAGCAACGGTCGCTATTACGAGCCGGCACCAGGACGCAACTACAGTGTAGGTCTGACGGTAAGTTATGCGTTTCAGTAACTGACATCGCGCCTGAAAAAAAGCCCTGCAACCTTATTCGGATTGCAGGGCTTTTTTTATGCCGTTTTGACAATGCGCATGCAGTGCATGAGCATGCCTGACCAGTCGTTTTACTTCAGCAGAGCCAGCACGTCGGTGGTTGAGCCGGTTTCGCCCAGACGCGGGAAGATACGCTCAACGCTGTTTTGGTGGGTATCAGCGTTCAGACAGGTCATCGCATCTGTTGCCAGCGTGACGTTGTAACCTAGCTCGTAAGCCTGACGCGCAGTGGATTCCACGCCAATGCTGGTGGCGATACCGCACACCACCACCTGAGTGATACCACGCTGCTGCAACTGATCGTGCAGATCCGTGTTGTGGAAACCACCCCAGGTCTTTTTCGTCACGGCAATCTCATCAGCTTTCAGCGCCATTTCCGGCACCAGCACAGCCCAGTCGGCTGGCAGTTCGCCACTGTGACGCGCCTGCTCGTTACGGCCTGGTGCGCCACCGGCGACATTCACTTTCACCACCGGCAGGTTTTTGCCATGAAACGCCTCAACCAGTTGTGCACAACGCTCAACCACGACATCGGCTGACAAAGGCGCAACAGGAAGGCGGACAATACCGTGCTGCAGGTCAATCACAATCAGGGCGGTTTTTGCGTCTAAGGTCGTTAAAGCCATGGGAATTCCTCTCAGGATTATTGGTCGGCAATACGTTGCAGTAAGGGAATAGCGGCCATTAAAATTTTCTGCTCCGCACTATTAAGCGTGGTTGCCATGCTCTGGAGTAGCCAGTCATCACGTTGTGCACGATTGGCAGCGATCAGCGTCAGGCAGCTTTCGGTCGGCAGATAGCGGGTTTTACGGCCGTCCAGCGGGTCGGCTTCGCCTTTCACTAACCCCTGCTCTTGCAAACTGGCAACGGTCGCACCCATCGACTGGCTGCGCACGCCTTCTAACCCGGCCAGTTCAGTTACCGTCATCGCGCCATCGCGCACCAGATAACCCAACACAGAAACCTGCGGCCAGGTAAGATCGCCCGGTGGGGCCGATTCGCGCAGACGTCGCGCCAGTTTGCCATTCACGCTGCGTAGAGTCGCAGCCGCGCTATTCAGGTCGCTCATGGCACCTTCTCCTTACTGATGAAG
>NZ_CAJCKS010000171.1:0-10272 GCF_903970985.1 Pantoea sp. ME81
ACACCGCCCTGCTGCTGCGCCATCAGCTCATCCAGTCGACCGCACAGGCTGTTGACCTGCTGTTCAATCAATTCGCCGTTGTCACCGGCAAATTCAACAATATTCAGGCCGAGCATTTCCTTGTCCGGCACATCGGTAATCAGCTCTTTTACCGAATGCCAGACAATATCCTCACGTGCCAGATTCAACACCTTAGAGTCCACGGTTTCCACTGACAGCGCTTTGGCTTCCACCATGAAAGGGGCATTACGCAGTGCAGAGTCAAAGGAGTCGTACTTGATGTTCACCAGACGACGCACTTTCGGGATCGGCGTGATGTCCAGACGCGCTTCCGTAATAAAGGCCAGCGTCCCTTCTGCACCGCATAACAAACGCGTCAGATCGAAGGTTTGCATGTCATCGCTGAACACATGACGCAAGTCATAACCGGTCAGGAAGCGGTTAAGCTTAGGGAATTTATCCAGAATCAGATCACGCTGATCACGACAGCGATTCAGCACCTGATGATAGATACGCCCTTCTGCTGTCGGTGTTGTTGCTAATTGCTCAGCCAGTTCGGTGGGCATCGCGCGGGTATCCAGGATATCGCCGCCGAGCAGCACCGCCCGCAGCCCTTCCACATGATCCGACGTTTTGCCGTAGACCAATGAGCCCTGCCCGGACGCATCGGTATTGATCATGCCGCCTAAGGTGGCGCGGTTACTGGTGGAAAGCTCCGGCGAGAAGAAGAATCCATAAGGCTTCAACCAGGCATTGAGCTGATCTTTCACCACGCCCGCTTCCACACGCACCCAGCCCTGTTCAGGATTGATTTCAAGGATGCGATTCATGTAGCGCGACATGTCGACCACAATGCCCTGATTGAGTGACTGACCGTTGGTACCCGTTCCGCCGCCGCGTGGGGTAAACACCAGGCTGTTAAAGCGCGTTTCACCGGCCAGCCGCGCGATTAGCGCCACGTCCGCCGTCGAACGCGGAAACAGCGCAGCATCGGGCAACAGCTGATAAATGCTGTTATCGGTGGAAAGCGAGAGACGATCGGCATAACTGGTGGCGGTATCGCCGGTAAAGCCTTGCTCTTTTAATGACTGCAGGAATGTCAGCACCAGTTGAACGAGGCCTGGCGCCTGGGAAATCTGTGGGATCATTATTGCGTGACCGAGATGTTGTAAACGTTTGCGTGGTTATTTTTTTCAACCACTGGTTTTATCATATTTTTTTAATGGCTGCTGTTTTTTCAGGAAAGACCTCCACGACACCTGCTTTTTTCTGTTTAATTTTCAGGAAATAGCTCATCATTGATCAGGGCCCACGCGGTCCACCACGAAGGATTAATTGAGGTCAAAACGTTGTGATGAAAAGCCTGCAACGCGGTATGGATCTACCGCAACTGCTATTCTCGTTGATGTTCATTCTCATCATGATCATCGCCTGCCTGTGGGTGGTACAACCCTTTATTCTGGGCTTTGCCTGGGCCAGCATGGTGGTGATTGCGACCTGGCCATTGATGATCCGTTTGCAGCATTTGCTGTGGGGACGACGATCGCTAGCGGTGATCGCCATGACCATTCTGTTACTGCTGCTGTTTATTATTCCCATTGCCCTGCTGGTGAGTAGCCTGATCGACAACAGCGCACCGGTGATTGCCTGGGCCACGCAGCGACATCTGGTTTTCCCGGATTTTGTCTGGCTGCGCGAAATTCCGTATGTCGGCAACAAAACCTACTCCAGCTATCACAAAATGGTCGATGGCGGCGGTACGGCGATTCTGAATCAACTGCAGCCTTATATTGGTCGCACCACCGGCTTCTTTGTGGCGCAGGCCGGCCACTTTGGCCGCTTTATGATCCACCTCGCTGTGATGCTGCTGTTTAGCGTGTTGCTTTACTGGCGCGGTGAGCAGGTCGGCCACGGCATTCGTCACTTCGCTTATCGTATGGGCGGACGTCGCGGCGATGCGGCGGTGCTGCTAGCCGGTCAGGCCATTCGAGCCGTGGCGCTGGGTGTGGTGGTGACGGCGCTGGTGCAGGGTGTGCTGGGCGGCATTGGCCTGGCGATTTCCGGCATCCCTTATGCCACCTTGCTCACCGTGCTAATGATTCTGACGTGCCTGGTGCAGTTGGGGCCTTTGGTGGTGCTGGTACCGGCTATCATCTGGCTCTACTGGAGTGGCGATACCACCTGGGGCACGATATTACTGGTGTGGAGTTGTGTAGTCGGTACGCTCGATAGCGTGTTGCGTCCGATGCTGATTCGCATGGGTGCGGATCTGCCGATGATTCTGATCCTTTCCGGCGTTATCGGTGGATTGATCGCCTTTGGCATGATCGGACTGTTTATTGGCCCGGTGGTGCTAGCGGTATCTTATCGTTTGGTTTCCGTGTGGATGCATGAAGCACCTGCCCCGGATGATGACCCGCAAACGGCCATCGAAGCTCTTGCCGAACATGAGGAAGAGCAACCTTAAAGCTGACCCTTTCCGCGAGCGGTGCAAATAAATGCACCGCCTTCTTCTCCCACTTCTGATTTGCCTTACCTACCGCGCTGAAAGCAACTTAATCGCTGTCACATAATTGCCTTCACCACCCTTTATTTTTCATAAGCGATTTTTAAGAAAAAACGCAGATTTAGGCGCTTTAGGTGGATTTCGCTAACGGAATGATTATTTTTCGAACTGAATCATCAGGCGCAACCGTTAAAAAAGCTCAGAAAAGATTATCAGCTTTAAACTAATAAGAGGATTCTTAAAGACGCCAGCAAGCCTGATGAATAACATGAATCCTATGTTTGAGATCAAACCACTGATTTTTAAACAACCTTTTTCCCCTGAGTAAAGTGAAGAATTGCTGTGTGTAGTCTTTGCCCATCCCCTGTGATGGGCTTTTTTTTGTATTTTTTATGGATAAAAAAAGGCCAGCAGCGCTGGCCTTAATGATTTCATCAAGGACGCTTCAGATTTACCCCGAACGCGCCCTAATTGATGTCTGATTACTGCTTAGCCGCATCCAATTCCGCCAGATTTAACCAGGTTTGCACCACGGTATCTGGGTTCAATGACAGGCTATCAATACCCTGCTCCATCAACCACGCAGCGAAGTCTTCATGATCTGAAGGACCCTGGCCACAAATTCCAACATATTTGCCTTGTTTCTTGGCGGCCTGAATCGACATCGACAGCAGCGCCTTCACCGCTTCGTTGCGCTCATCAAACAGTGCAGACACCACGCCAGAATCGCGGTCCAGACCCAACGCCAGCTGTGTCATGTCGTTCGAACCGATAGAGAAGCCGTCGAAATACTGCAGGAACTGTTCAGCCAGCAAGGCGTTTGACGGGATTTCACACATCATGATCACCTTCAAGCCGTTCTCACCGCGCTTCAGACCTTGCTTGCCCAGTTCTTCCACCACGGCAGCCGCCTGGTCAACAGTGCGCACAAATGGAATCATAATCTCGACGTTAGTCAGACCCATTTCATTACGCACACGTTTCACGGCTTCACACTCCAGCGCGAAGCAGTCGCGGAAGCTGTCTGCCACATAGCGCCCCGCGCCACGGAAGCCCAGCATCGGGTTCTCTTCTTCTGGCTCGTAACGCTCGCCGCCCACCAGATTGGCGTATTCGTTCGATTTAAAATCAGAGAGACGCACAATCACGCGCTTCGGCGCAAAGGCCGCGCCCAGGGTGGCGATGCCTTCGGTCAGACGCGCAATGTAAAACTCAACCGGATCATCGAAGCCCTTCATCATTTGACGAATCTGCTGCTGCAATTCTGGCGTCTGCTGGTCAAACTCCAGCAGCGCTTTCGGGTGCACACCGATCATACGGTTGATGATGAACTCCAGACGCGCCAGACCAACACCTTCATTTGGCAGACAGGCGAAGTCAAAGGCGCGATCCGGGTTACCGACGTTCATCATGATTTTCAGTGGCAGGTCCGGCATAGTATCCACTTGCGAACTGGTCACTTCAAAGTCCAGCAGATCCTGGTACACATAACCGGTGTCGCCTTCAGCACAGGAAACGGTCACCTTATGCCCATCTTTCAGGTAATCGGTGGCATCGCCACAGCCAACGACGGCAGGAATGCCCAGCTCACGCGCGATGATCGCCGCATGGCAGGTACGGCCACCACGGTTGGTCACAATCGCGGAGGCTTTCTTCATGATCGGTTCCCAATCCGGGTCAGTCATGTCAGTGACCAGCACATCACCCTTTTCGATGCGGTGCATTTCGCTGATGTCATGAATCACTTTCACTTCACCCGCGCCAATGCGATGGCCGATGGCACGGCCTTCCACCAGCACCTTGCCTTTCCCTTGCAGGTTATAGCGCTCCATCACCTGACCGTTAGAGCGCACGGTTTCCGGACGCGCCTGCACAATGAACAATTTGCCGGTGTGACCATCTTTCGCCCACTCGATATCCATTGGGCGCTTGTAGTGCTGCTCAATCAACACCGCCTGGCGCGCCAGATCCTGCACTTCGTCATCGGTCAGGCTAAAGCGGTCACGCTGCTCCTGATCGACATCTTCAATGCGCACCTGCTCACCGTGCTCCTGAGAATCGGCATACACCATGCGGATCTTTTTGGAACCCATGGTGCGACGCACGATGGCCGGGCGATTGGCTGCCAGCGTGGGTTTGTGCACGTAGAATTCATCCGGGTTCACCGCACCTTGCACCACCATCTCACCAAGACCGAACGCCGAGGTGATAAAGACCACCTGGTCGAAACCGGATTCGGTATCAATGGTAAACATCACGCCAGAAGACGCGAGATCGGATCGCACCATGCGCTGAATACCCGCTGACAGGGCAACGCCACGATGGTCGTAGCCCTGGTGCACGCGGTAAGAGATCGCACGATCGTTAAATAAAGAAGCGTACACGTGCTTCACGGCCACCAGCACCGCATCAAAGCCCTGCACGTTAAGGAAGGTCTCCTGTTGCCCCGCGAACGAGGCATCGGGCATGTCCTCAGCGGTGGCGGATGAGCGCACCGCAAAGGAAGCGTCGGCATCATCAGAGGAGAGTTGCTCATAGGCAGTACGAATCGCCTCTTCCAGCTCAGGCAGGAATGGCGTGTCCACGACCCATTGACGAATTTGTTTACCGGCCTTAGCCAGCTCTTCAACATCATCAATATCCGTTTTGTCCAGCAAATCATAAATGCGCTGGTTCAGTCCGCTTTGATCGAGAAACAGATTAAAGGCGTAAGATGTCGTGGCATAGCCGTTTGGCACGGAGACGCCCAGTGACGACAAGTTAGTAATCATTTCTCCCAGGGAAGCATTCTTGCCCCCCACCCGATCAACATCATGCATGCCAAGCTGGTTGTACCAGAGCACTAGCGACTGTTGGTCTTGATTGGACATTGAGATTATCCTTCATTTAAATGATTGGAGCACATGGAACATTTTGCTATTCGCCAAAACAGCCTGGCACAATCAATAAATAAAGACTAAGTGTTGAATCGTTAAAGCAGAAAAAGAAACGCAAATTCGGACTAGTTCCCGCTGGCATCAAAGTTGCGCAACAGGCTTATTTAACGCCGACACATTGCCGCAACGATATTTTTCCCCTTTTCAGAGGGTTAGCCATTGCTTTTTGTTGCGCAACAGATTCAGACTTTATTTTTACCTTGTGATAAAAATTGCGGGGAAATAGCCGTTTTCAAAACAGCATTTCATCTAATATTGTTCATCACAAAAATAAAATTCCAGCAGAAAGCACTCACGATATGGATATTTCATTTTATTTTTAATTAAAATGAAACATCGGCAATGACATTGTTACGCAAAAGTAAATAAGAGGGGATTTCGCCTATGAGCACTGAGCGCAGTGTGTTCTACATTTCAGACGGTACCGCCATTACCGCGGAGGTATTGGGGCATGCCGTGCTGTCGCAATTCCCCGTGAATATCAACAGCGTGACCCTGCCCTTTGTTGAGAATGTTCAGCGAGCTCAGGCGGTGAAGGCGCAGATTAACGCGCTGTATCAGCAAAGCGGCGTACGTCCGATTGTGTTCTTTTCTATCGTCACCCCGGATGTGCGTGAAATCATTCTGGAAAGCGAAGGCTTTTGCCAGGACATCGTGCAGGCATTGGTGGGTCCGCTGCAAAGTGAGCTTGGCGTATCTTCAATGCCAGTGGCGCACCGAACCCATGGTCTGACGGCGAGCAATCTCGGCAAATATGATGCGCGTATTGCCGCGATTGATTACACGCTTGCGCACGATGATGGTATCTCACTGCGTGGTCTGGAGGATGCACAGGTCATTTTGCTCGGCGTCTCTCGCTGTGGCAAAACACCCACCAGCCTCTATCTGGCGATGCAGTTTGGTGTTCGTGCGGCAAACTATCCCTTTATCGCCGATGACATGGATAACCTGAAATTGCCGCCGGCGTTACGCGCCCATCAACATAAGCTGTTTGGATTAACCATCGATCCTGAACGTCTGGCGGCGATTCGGCAGGAGCGTGCAGAGAATACCCGTTATGCCTCGATGCGCCAGTGCCGCCTGGAAGTGGGGGAAGTGGAAGCGCTCTTCCGCACGCATCAGATTCGTTACCTTAACAGTACCAACTATTCGGTAGAGGAGATTGCCACCAAAATCCTCGACATTATGGGTCTGCGCCGCAGCATGTATTGATCTGTACGCCAGGCCGTAAAGCCTGGCTTCCGTCTTGTTTCGCTCACCTTTCTTTTTAGCGGGTTGAATTCGCGGCCTATTGGTTTATTGTGACCACCATCACTTCCCGGTATTTCACCGTTGCGAAGAACAGATTTTGAGAATCTCAATGAACAAGACTGATGAACTGCGTACCGCGCGCATCGGCAGCCTGCTAACGCCCGCTGTGCTAGCGCAAGAACACCCCATTTCACCGGAGGTGGCAGCCACCGTCACCGCTGCGCGCCAGCGTATTGCACGCATTTTGACCGGTGAAGATCCACGCCTGTTGGTGATTATCGGCCCGTGCTCGCTACACGACCCTAAAGCCGCGCTGGACTATGCCGAACGCCTCAACGTGTTACGCGAACGTTACCAGGATCGTCTGGAAATCGTGATGCGCGCTTACTTCGAAAAACCGCGCACGGTGGTCGGCTGGAAAGGATTGATCTCAGATCCGGATCTGGATGGCAGTTTCGACGTTAATCGCGGCATCGCCATTGCTCGTAAACTGTTGCTGGATATCAACGCCACCGGTATGCCGACCGCCACCGAGTTCCTTGATATGGTGATCGGCCAGTTTATTGCCGACCTGATCAGCTGGGGCGCCATTGGTGCACGCACCACGGAGAGTCAGATCCACCGTGAAATGGCATCGGCGCTGTCGTGCCCGGTCGGATTCAAAAACGGTACAGACGGCAATGTGCAAATCGCAGTGGATGCGATTCGCGCGTCACGCGTCAGTCATATGTTCCTGTCTCCAGATAAACACGGTCAGATGACGATTTACCAGACCAGCGGCAATCCGCATGGTCATGTGATTCTGCGCGGTGGCCGTCAGCCTAACTATCACGCCGAAGATGTCGCGGCCGCAGCCGCAAATTTGCGTGATTTCAATTTGCCGGAACAGCTGATCATCGACTTTAGCCATGGTAACTGTCTGAAGCAGCATCGCCGCCAGCGCGACGTCGCAGATGATGTGGCAGCACAAATTCGTGCGGGATCTCGTGCGGTGGCGGGTGTGATGATTGAGAGTTTCCTGCAGGAAGGTAATCAGAAAGTGGTGAGCGGCGAGCCGTTAAACTACGGTCAGTCTATTACCGATCCCTGCCTGAGCTGGGAAGATAGCGCCGAAGTGCTGGAGAAACTGGCTGCCGCGGTCGACAGCCGTTTTTAATCACCTTAGCTGGAGCAACTCACCTCCAGCGTTTTTCCCCACTCTGGCGGCCGTTGGCGTAACTCTGCGCTGACGGCCGCATCATCAAATGGCTGTTGTAAAGCCAGATGGAGCCGCTCCAGCGCCGCCTTCTCACCCTGCTCGACTTCTTCAATCACCTGCTGTGCCAGATAATTGCGCAACACCAGCGCTGGGTTGGCCGCCTTCATGACCTGTTGGCGTTGTTCATCTGATGCCTCATCCTGCAGCAGACGCTGACGATAGCCGTCGTACCAGTGGTCAAACGCCTCGCGGTCGATAAATTCATCACGCAGCGGCGAACGCTGTTGATGCTGCTGCGTCTCACTCAGTAAGCGAAAGGTCAACGTGTAATCGCTTCGCTCTTGTGTCATCAGCGACAGCAGTTGCGTCAGAATCGCGTTGTCATTGGCATCGGCAGTCAGAAGGCCCAGTTTAGCGCGCATCTTCTCACCCCAGACCCGCATAAGTTCCGTTTCATAATGGCTGAGCGCCTGTTTTAACTGATCCGTGCTCATCAACCCTGACAATGCATGCGCCAGACGATTGAGGTTCCACAAACCAATCATCGGCTGATTCTCAAAGGAATAACGCCCCTGATAATCGCTGTGATTGCAGATGAATCCGGGTTGGTAATCATCAAGGAAGCCATAGGGACCATAATCCAGCGTCAGTCCGAGGATCGACATGTTGTCGGTGTTCATCACGCCATGCGCAAAGCCCACGCACTGCCAGTGGGCGATCAGGCTGGCAGTGCGTTTCACGATATCGGTAAACCACAGCACATAGCGGTCAGCGTCATCGCTTAATTCTGGCCAGTGATGATGAATGGCGTAATCTGCCAGTTGCCGGACCTTATCCTGCTCGCCGCCATAGTAAAAATGTTCAAAGTGACCAAAACGCAGATGACTCTCAGCGATGCGCATCAGCATTGCCCCGCGTTCCTGCGTTTCACGCAGCACTGGCTCATCGCCAATCGCCAGAGCCAGCGCGCGAGTGGTGGGAATCCCCAAATGGTGCAACGCTTCCGAAGCCAGGAACTCACGCACGCTGGAACGAATCACCGCCCGGCCATCACCCATACGCGAATAGGGTGTCAATCCCGCCCCTTTTAAATGCCAGTCGAGTTTACGTCCGTTCGTCAGTTGCTGTTCACCCAGCAGAATGCCACGCCCGTCGCCCAGTTGGCCGGCCCACACACCAAATTGATGTCCGCTGTAAACCTGCGCCAGCGGGGCCATACCTGGCAATAGCTCACGACCACTCCAGACGCCGTGCCCCTGCCCAGTGAAGAGCCCGGCATCCAGTTCCATTTCTGCCGCCAGCGGCGCGTTATGATAGAACAGGCGCCCGCCTTCCAACGGCGTTGGCATCAGCGCCGTATAGCATCCCGGCAGCTCTTGCTGCCAGCTATTAATAAATTGCATCACCACTCCAGAAGGTGCACACAAAAAGCACCAACAGTGAGTTTAAAGAATAGGGTTCAGTGTAACGCTGGGCGTCAGCGGATGACAGTTGAAAGGACTACTGCTGTGAAGGGGTGTGCGAAGTCACATCAGGATAAATAAGATCACCTAACCGTTCCGCTTTGACAACCGGGAACAAATTGCCTTGCAGTTGAGCTCCGCTCAGCGTGCTGACTTTCTCCAGCATGAGGTTATCGTCAACACCACATATTATGAGCTGATCGGCATAATCTGAGAAATTATCGATGACCGTTTGGATAAATGGTGTAAAAGATGCACGTTTAGCCAGGCCTTGTATAAAGGTTTTATCCAGTTTCAGTACACTAAAGAGATTATCGTAAACTGCGGTTGCAGGTGCTTTACCCGCACCAAATTGGGAAAGTGATAAACGGAATTCCTGCTGTAATGTTGCCAGAAGTGGCTGCGCTTTTCCGCGCGCTAATTGCGGAAACGTTTCGCTAATATCGAGAATAATAAAAGGAAGTTGTTTAAATTTCCTTAACAGAAATTCACTTTCAAGCAGCGTTAACGCCATCGAATCATCAATACGAACCAAAGCGGTAATTTGATGTAGCTCAAAAAAGTCACGGTACTTTTCCAGTAAAGAAAGCTGGCTCTGCATTAACCGTAATTGCTGCGCATCGTCTAATTGCGGCAACAGCAAATCCTGCGGCAGCGTAATAGGTGCGCTGTCGTGGACGAATTGCGTCACCAGCTCGACCGCAGTCAGCTGGCCCGCCAGTGTATAAACTGGATAGAACCAGGTTTCCGACTGATAGTCGGCAGATAAATGGACTTTCATTTTAGCAGCCAAAAGCAGTAATCGGTTATGGCCAACTGCGCTGGCTGGATGCCCACCGTGGCATTACATTGGCGAAACTGGCCGCCGACCATGCGCCACAGGTGCTGTTCAATTATCTCGGCCGCTTCACTCAATCC
>NZ_CAJCKS010000172.1:0-10127 GCF_903970985.1 Pantoea sp. ME81
CGCGTGCGTCCTCTATGTAGTTGCGCCTGTACGAATCGTTGACTTTCATATTCTGTTTTTTTTTGTATAACACAGCCGCGAGCCCCCCCTTGACCCCCTGTGTTTCCACTCTTCCCCTACCCGCCCCTCTCCCAACGCGTTCTGCTGGTGGAATAATATCCGCGACGGCCGCCATACTGACCACCATCAGTCCGCCACCGCCGAGACCTTGCAGTGCGCGGGTAAAGATCAGTTGCTCCATATTTTGCGCCAGGCCACACAGTGCCGAGCCGATGAGAAACAAGATGACCGAGATTTGTAGCACCGTTTTACGGCCAAACAGATCGCCGAACTTGCCGTAAAGCGGGACAACAATTGTCGAGGCCAGCATGTAGGCCGTGACGATCCACGACAGCCGATCAAGCCCGCCCAATTCACCCACAATGGTTGGCAGTGCTGTCGAGACGATGGTCTGGTCAAGGGCGGAAAGCAGCATGACCAGCATCAATGCGCCCATCAGCAAGCGGACGGAAGGAAGACGCTCTTCTCCACTGCCTGAGTGCGGCACAAGTGTTTTAGGTTTCATATCAGACACCAATTGAAATTAATTAAATACACAATTAATATTGATCGAAGTCTGACATGAAACAAGTGAGCGCGTAAAGATGACCGCACAAAAAGTCCCAGCTGATGATAAGACAACCTCTGCCAAACCCCGCCGTCCTGGACGTCCTCGGGGCGGAGCCATCACTGCACAACAGCGCGAGCACCTGTTGGACATTACGCTTGCGATTTATGCCGAAAGCGGCATCGCTGAAACCTCGCTGAATGCGATTGCACGTAAAGCTGGCGTGAGTCCGGCAATGCTCAACTACTATTTTCAGTCGCGCGAATCGTTGCTAGATGTGGTGGTTGAGGAGCGCTTTTTACCGCTACGCCAGCGTCTTGAAGCTCACTTCAACAACGACGAAAGTGACCCTGTCACTACTTTTAGTGGATTTATTCGTGAAATCGCTGACATAGTACTGAACAATGACTGGTTTGCCCCACTGTGGATG
Source organism: Pantoea sp. ME81 (assembly GCF_903970985.1). Classification (NCBI taxonomy): domain Bacteria; kingdom Pseudomonadati; phylum Pseudomonadota; class Gammaproteobacteria; order Enterobacterales; family Erwiniaceae; genus Pantoea; species Pantoea sp. ME81. The sequence goes on from NZ_CAJCKS010000172.1 coordinate 1,038, forward strand.
CAAGAAGTCACCAGCGGTTCTCACGGCTTAGGTCAGCACATTAAAGAACGATATGGTCATGCGGGACGAGACAAAGTCAGGGCTTTGATTGTGCGCTGGCAACAGCAGGGATTATTAAATGCGGCGCTAAATCCCGATTTGTTGATGACCTCCATCCTGAGCATGATACTCGTGCCCTTCACACGCTTCGCCAATGAGCCGGAGTTTGATACGGAGCTGATTGTCCAGCACACGCTTAGCCTGTTCTGTCAGGGTATCCGCCCGCTCAGCTAACCCGTTTTCTGCTTCGCATCTACACTGTTGAAATGATATTCAGCGAGCAGGAAAAAATGATGATTCTTGATGCCGACACCGACTTACAGCTTGAGCGTACCCTGCAAGTACCCGCCGATGTGATTTGGCGCTGCTGGACCACACCAGAACATCTCCAACACTTTTTTGTGCCTAAGCCTCATAAGTTAGTCAGTTGCGATATCGATCTGCATCCTGGTGGTCGGTTCAACACGATTTTTGAGGTGGAGGGGAATGAAATGCGCAACGAAGGGGTATTTCTGGAGCTGATACCGGGTCGGAAGCTGGTTTTTACCGATACCTATACAGAAGGATGGAAACCTGCTGAGCATCCTTTCATGACCGCAATATTGCTACTGGAACCGCTCAATCCGCACGCGACTCGTTACGTTGCCATTGCCAGGCATCGCAACGCTGAAGCACGCGCCGAACATGAAAAAATGGGCTTTCATAGCGGCTGGGGCATGGTTGCCGATCAGCTTGAAGCTTATGCACAGACGCTTTAACTCTGGCCGAATCAAGTGTGGCACGCAAAGTGCGGCCCAAAGGCCGCAATTCATCTTACTCATACACCACGTGATTACTGTCGCTATTCCACTCTGCCAGCACGCGGTCTCCAGCGACAAAATTCTGCGGATCGTCTCCACCCTGCGTTTGCTTCCACGCCATCAGGGTTTCCCCATTGGGAAGGCGCAGGTTGTAGTGCAACATGTAGCCGCGATACACCACCTGTATCACCTCCGCAGCCGTAGCATTGCAGGTGGCCGTCCCCAGCGGCTGTTGTAATGGTGATAAACGCACCGCTTCAGGGCGAATTGTCACAGTCGCTTTACCTTTTAACTCCCCCTCCACCAGCAAACGCACACCGCTTTCAGTCTGCAATTCACTGCACCCGCTTTGAGAATGCATCACTTCGGCAGAGAGGAAATTTGAGGCACCGATAAAGCCTGCCACAAAGGCCGTGGCCGGTTTTTGATAGATCTGGGCGGCGCTCGCCACCTGCTCCAGCTTGCCACCCTGCATCACCGCGATTTGATCCGCCATGGTCAGTGCTTCATCCTGATCGTGCGTCACCATAATGGTGGTCAAACCGAGACGCTGTTGAAGTTGACGGATCTCCAACTGCATACTTTCACGCAGACTCTTGTCCAGTGCCCCCAGGGGTTCATCCAGCAGAAGCATATCCGGTTCGATCACCAGCGCACGTGCCAGGGAAACGCGCTGCTGCTGGCCACCAGATAGCTGTGCAGGTAAACGATCACGATAGCTTTTGAGCTGTACCATATCGAGCGCTTTTGCCACACGGTCACTGTATTCGCTGCGCGACTGTCCGCGCATCTTCAAGCCAAACGCCACATTCTCTTCAACGGTCATGTGCGGGAACAACGCGTAATTTTGGAAGAGCAATCCAATATTGCGGCGATGCACTGCCGTTTCCAGAATCGATCGTCCTCCTACGAGAATATCACCCGATGTCGGTGTCACTAGCCCCGCCACCATGCGTAAACAGGTGGTTTTGCCACAACCACTGGGACCGAGTAGCGCCAGGATTTCGCCCGCATTCACGGTTAATGAGACATTCTCAACGGCCACGGTCTTGCCGTAATGTTTGCTGAGGCTATCAAGCCGTACTTCATAAGATCGCTGCATCATCGCCTCACGCGTTGAAGGTTTGATTGTAGCGCTCCAGTAACTCGGCGCGACGCGGGATGATGTAGGTCCAATCCGGTGTGAACAGGTTTAGTTGCTGCATTTTCTCTTCGGGATAGGCGAGATATTTCAGTGTAGACTCATCAAAGTTAATGCCTTGCACCGTTGGCGCACTCAGCGTCACTTCTGCCAGCATCTTCTGCACATCTGCATCCAGCAAACGGTTAATCCACGCCAGCCCCAGTTCGCGTTGTGGTGCCCCTTTCACTAACGCTAAACCGTTAATGCCAGTAAACGCGCCCTCTTTCGGGAAGGTCATATCCAGCGGAATCCCTTTTTTGGTATGCGGGTAAATGGCTTTTGAATACTCGATGCCACCCACCATCGCCTGCCCCTGCGCCACCATCATCACCTGCGCTTCGCCGTCGTACACCGTCATCACGTTATTTTTGAGTTCCGCCAGCTTGTCCCAGCCTTTATCGATTTCATACTGCGCTTCCTGCAGCGGCTTGCCGGTCGCCAGCGCGGCAGCAACGATCAGCATTAATATGCTTTGCGTATTCTTAGGCGTGTTCAAAATCATTTGGTGTGCAAACTGCGGCGTGAAAATTTCGTTATAGCTCGCAATCGGTTTGGTCATTTGCGGATTGATAAACAGCCCGGCCATCGAAACCGAGAACCCCACGCCGTAGCGATCGCTCAGCAAATAGCGGTCAAAAACATTTTTCAGGTTAGGAATACCTTCAGTTGGCAACGGATCGATCAGACTTTCCGCTTTCGCCTGAGGTACGCCAATATCGTCCATCGACATCACGCTGAACACGGGTTTGGCTTTGGTGGCACGCAGTGCAGCAATGTTCGCCAGCGTAGCGCCCTCCGTGGTCAGCACTTTACAGTTGTACTCTTTCTCAAACTCCGGCAGGACTTTCTGTTTAATCAGCGCGCCCTGTGCCGAATTGTACACGCCCACTTGCAACACACGGTCGGTGGCATTGGCTTTCACCTGGATATAAGGCAGCAGCGCGGCACCCGCCACTGCTTTTATAAAGGTACGGCGTTTCATAGCACTCATAGAACATCCTCTGGTGTGAAGTTATGCGGCCATCGCACGACGCAGGCCAACCAATTTTTCCAAAATGATGACCACCACGGTGGCGAGTAAAATAATCAGCGTTGACATGGTGGCAACGGAGGGATCAAACACGGTGCCGATTTGGCGATAAAGGACGACCGGCACCGGGGTATTTTCCGAGTCGGCTAACCACATCGAAACCGGGTAATTATCGAAAGACACCATGAAGCAGAAGATGGCACCGGACATCACACCCGGCACAATCTGTGGCAAGATCACCTGACGAAACGTGGCCCAGCGCGAGGCGCCAAGCGTCCGTGCGGCTTCTTCAAGGCTGGGATTAACCAGTTCAAGGCTGGTAATGACGGTGCGCACCACATATGGCGACGTCACCACGGTATGAGCCAGTAACAGGTTGAGTTTGGCGTTGCTCCAGCCGTAGCCGGTAAACAACTGCAGCAGAGCAAGGCCGGTGATCAGCACCGGGAATATCAGCGGTGACAACAGCAGACCTTTGCACAAATCGGCACAGGGTAAATTGCCGCGTACCAGCGCAAACGCCGCCGGAATACCAAGCAGTAGAGAGAATAACGTGGTGCCTAATGACAACAGCGTGCTGAACAGCAGCGCGCCGGTAAACTCACTGTTACCCAGTACTTTGCTGTACCAGTCCAGCGTGAATCCACTGGGAGGGAAGCTGACAAAATATCCATCTGAAAAGGAAATCGCGATGATCAGCAATATCGGGGCAAGGATAAACACCATCATTGCTGCGGCGAAAACATATAGCGCCGCCCCGCCCCAGCCTTGTAAACGCACATTCATTTTGCCGTTCCTGGCAGACGGCGTCCGCTGAGTAACTTCATTGAAAGTGTATTTACCGTAATCACAATAAACACCAGAATGGCAGCAATGGTGGCACCGAATGGCCAGTCATACACCGCGACGATCTGTTGCTCGGCCAGGTTGCCCAGCATCTGCGCGCGCGGGCCACCGATTAGCGCGGGAATAACATAAGAACCCGCCGCCAACGAGAACACCAGGGTCATCCCCGCGACCAGCCCCGGCAGGCTGAGTGGAAAGGTGATACGGAGAAACACCTGCCACGGAGGCGCACCCAACGTTCGGGCTGCAAATGGCAAATTGCCATCAATTTTTCCCAACGCTGACGCCAGCGGCAACACCATCATGGGAAAGAAGATTTGCAGTGACGCGATAATTACCGCCCACTCTGTAAACATTAACGCGTTGGGACGCTCAATAAATCCGAGATGCAACAGCACATAATTCAGTAATCCGGTAGGGCCATTATTCAGGATCAGTTGCCAGCCATAGGCGCGCACCACTACACTCACGGCCAACGGTGCGATGATCACTAGCGTTAAAATACGTGCCAGCAACACGTTACCCCGCACCAACACCGTCGCAACCGGATAGGCTAATACTGCAGCAATCAAAGACGTGATAAGGCTGATGCGCAATGTGTTCCATAACACATCGCTGTAGAGCGCCACTGAAAAGAAATGCCAGTAATGGCTAAAGGTCCAGGGGGCACCGATATTTCCATCGCTAGACTGTGTCATCAAACTGAACAACATCAATTTAACGGCCGGGGCAAAAAAGAAAAAAAGTTGAAACGCCAGCAGCGGAATAATTAACAAAGCGGGCGATTGCCAGCGACTGGTTAATTTCACCCGTGGCATCGGCGTGGGAATAGCAGTCATCGGAATTCCTCCAGACAATATCATGCACTACGCCATAAAAATCATGACGACATCAGAGAAAACTATGTAGAGTCAGAAATTCCGCGTTATAATATAAGCAATTAAAATGACGTCTATTGCCCTTTAAATTTCTGCGTCACAAAACGTTAATGTAATTGATTGCTGTCGTCCCAATACATTTTCACAATGCGCATATTCATTTCGGTTATGGGCGAAAAGAGAGGATTGAGAAAATATAGATTATTGTTGGATTAGCAGAAAATGGCGGCATCATCTCGCTGGCCGCCAGTGTGATTTAATCAATAAAAGTCATTGTGTGGGTTTTGATTCCCTGCCGGTCACAGACTTTGGGTCAATTCGATGAGCAATTCGCGCACTGCAGCTGCAGGTTCAGACAGCGGAGTACGATCGGAGACGCAGAGAGAGAGCGTTTGACTGATGGCAGGGCCACTGATGGATCGGATCACCACATCCCGGGATTCTGACTGAATACGCTCGGCAATCGCTTTCGGCATGATGGTACAACCAAGGCCCGCATCTACAGCGCGCGCAATGCTTTTTACCGCCTCCAGCTCTCCTACAACATTCAAACTCAGGTGATGCAGGCTAAAGGCTTCATCAATGGCCCGGCGGACAAAGTTATAAGAGGGTGGCAATAGCATAGGCAAAGCGCTGAGTTGGTTGACTTGCAGCGCCCCACCATCATCATCGAAATCAAAATCTGCGTGAGCAACAAAATAGAAAGTTTCTTCCAGCAGCGGTTCGTAATGCAGTCCTTTAACCCCACCGCTGCCGTGCAACAGTGCCATCTCAAGCCGACCATTTACCACTAATTCACTGTAGGCTTGCCCCACACTCTCAACCAGATGCAACAGAATACCCGGATGGCGCACCCGCATCTCACTCAACAACGCCATCGACAGCGTGGATGCGGCGCTAAACGGTGCCAGCCCAACCGAAACCCGGCCCGATAAACGCTGTCCTGCGCTGAGGACGTCGACCTCAGCTTGCGCAAACTGACGCAGCATGGCATGCGCATGGCCGTACAGCACTTTACCGGCTTCAGTTGGCACTACGCCCTGTTGACTGCGGATCAACAACTGCCGTTTAAAATGTTCCTCCAGAGCCACTAACTGCTGGCTAAGCGCTGGTTGCGCGATATGCAGTGCATCGGCCGCGCGAGTAATACTACCCATATCAACAATGGTAATGAACGACTTCAGACGTCGGATATTCATAGTTTCCGCCACATTCATATTTGCCGGGCACGTAATGTACCGTAGGCTACTGTGACTTTATCGATAATTGATTTTGGACGGTAAGAAGGTTTACTTGTCTCCGGATAGGTGTTTTATATGGATGCATCGTATTATTAGCGCGCAATGAAATAAGAAAATAATATTTAGCCAAAACAAAATTATCTTATCGGTAATCCTGATATCCCCCTATGGTGATTCGCACGTTTCGTTAACGCAGAAACTTACCTAAAAAAATTACAATAATAAATATCCTACCCAACGAAATTCGCTGACCTGTGTCATTACCTGACGGCATCTTTGATGTGTGCGCTTCATCCGCTGGCTGGCTGCTGGTGTGTTTCACTCGACGCAATATTGTGTGTTCGACAAACTTAACAGCCAGCGGAAATTTTTCCTGATTCCTTCCATCGTGCAGCCAGTTTGCGCGGTGCTTATACCAACAAAATGACAAATACTCCGACGAGGATAAATGATGAAGCTGAGTTTAAAACTTTGTATCGCCAGCGCCCTGTTCGCTTCTGCATTCAGTCAAGCCGCCGAGATTTACAATAAAGACGGAAACAAATTAGATCTGTACGGCAAGGTGCAGGGAGAGAATTATATCTCCAGCAACGACAGCTTAGGTGGTGATCAATCTTATATGCGCTTTGGTTTTAAGGGCCAGACGCAGATCAATGACCTGATGACCGGCTATGGTCAGTGGGAATATCAGGCACAGCTCAACAATAGCGAAGGCAGCGACGCGCAAAGCGGTAATAAAACGCGCCTTGGGTTTGCGGGTGTAAAAGTGGGCCAATACGGTAGCTTCGACTATGGCCGTAACTATGGTTTGGTTTATGACGCCATTGCTTACACTGACGTACTGCCCGAATTTGGCGGCCCAACCGGCACCGCCGATGGCTTCCTGCGCGGCCGTTCAACCGGTGTCGCCACCTACCGTAACCGCGATTTCTTTGGTTTAGTCAATGGTTTGAACTTTGGTTTGCAGTATCAAGGCAAAAATGATCGTGATGCCATCAGTAAAGCCAACGGTGATGGCTGGGCAACGTCACTTGGCTACGCCACCGATTTTGGTGTGAGCGTGGTGGGCGGTTATGCCAATCTGGATCGAACTAATGCACAGAATGCCGAGGGCGTTTACGGACGGGGTGCAAAGGGTGAAAGCTGGGCAGTAGGCGCGAAATACGATGATAACCAGTGGTACTTTGGCGCTTTCTACGGCCAGACCCGTAATGCCTACGCCATCAGCAATAGCTTAACCGGCGAAAGTGGATTCGCGAATAAAACCGAAAGCCTGGAGGCCACGCTGCAATACCAGTTCCTGAACGGTATCCGCCCTTCCATCTCCTGGGTACAAACTAAAGCCAAAGATATCGAGGGTATTGGAAACGAAGACCTGCTCAAATTCCTTGAACCAGGATTGACCTACTACTTCAATAAAAACATGAAGACCTTCGTGGCGTATAAGATCAACCTGCTCGACGATAACAATAAACTCGGTCTGCCAAATGATGACCAGGTAGCATTGGGTCTGGTGTATCAGTTCTGATACCCTTGGCGATAAGCCAATGGCGGCCTTGTGGCCGCCATTTTTCGTTTGAGTCACCGCCACTCGCAAATTACGGATACAACCCGCGATCCTTTCTTGCCAGCAAGATCCGTTCACAGGCCACAGCGTAAGCCGCTGTTCTCAATGTCACGTTCAGCGCATCCGCTTTATGCCACACCGTTTCAATCGCGTGCTGCATAATGCTGTCCAGCCGTTGATTGATCTCCTCTTCGCTCCAGAAGAAGCTGGAGAAATCCTGCACCCATTCGAAGTAACTCACCGTCACGCCGCCCGCATTCGCAATCACATCTGGCACCACAGCAATGCCGCGTTGCTGCAAGATATCATCCGCTTCCGGTAGCGTTGGGCCATTTGCCCCCTCAATAATCAGGCTGCACTTCAGTTGGTTGGCACGTTCAGCAGTAATCTGCCCTTCCAGCGCAGCAGGCACCAGAATGTCGTAAGGCTGCGTCCAAAAATGTTCATCCGCTATGGTGTCAGCACCCGGGAAGCCCGCGATACTACCGTGAGCCTGCTGCCACGTCTGTAACGCCGGGATATCCACTCCGCTGGACAAATACAATGTGGCTTTGTGATCCTGCACCGCCACCACTTTTGCCCCAATCGCATGGAACAGTTCGGCGCTGACGCTGCCAACGTTACCAAAACCCTGCACCGCCACGCGGCTACCTGGCACATCAATGCCCAGCTTAGTCGCAGCGCTGCAACCGGTGACGAAAACCCCGCGCCCGGTGGCTTTGACGCGCCCCAGTGACCCGCCCAGATGCACCGGTTTGCCGGTCACTACGCCGGTGGTAGTGGCGCCAACGTTCATCGACCAGGTATCCATCATCCACGCCATTACCTGCGCGTTGGTTCCAACATCAGGGGCGGGAATATCCTGTTGGGGACCAATCATATTGCCGATCTCGCTGGTATAGCGCCGGGTTAAACGCTCCAGCTCTTTCTGGGATAAGGTTGCCGGATCGACACGCACGCCGCCTTTTGCTCCGCCAAACGGCAAATTCAGTGCGGCGCACTTCACCGTCATCCATGCAGAGAGCGCCATCACCTCCTGCAACGTCACATCAGGATGGAAACGCACCCCACCCTTACCCGGCCCACGCGACAAATTGTGCTGCACGCGATAACCCTCAAAATGACGCACTGAGCCATCATCCATTTCCAGAGGGATATCAACGATTAATGCCCGCTTCGGATGCGTCAACGTATCGGCCCAACGGCTGAGATCGCCCAGCAGTGGCAACACGCGTTCAACCTGCGTCAAATACGTTGACCAGGCTGAGTGACAGTCGCCTGTCACATAGGAAAGTTCAGACAAACTGACCTCCAGATTTTACTGTCAGGATAGAAAATGCCGCCAACGGCAGAATGGCGGCGAGAGGATTGGTTTAGTCGTGCAGGCCGAGTTTTTTCTCCAGATAGTGGATGTTGGTGCCACCCTGCTGGAAATGTTCGTCGGACATGATTTTCATCTGCAGCTCGACGTTGGTCTTGATGCCGTCGATGATCAGTTCCGCCAGC
>NZ_CAJCKS010000173.1:0-9974 GCF_903970985.1 Pantoea sp. ME81
GTTCACCATCCGCTCATCACGGAGTTGATACAGGCGTTTGACCGTCAGTTTGATACTGCTCATGGCTCGATTCCGCGTCCCAGAGAAAGAGAAGATCTAAACCGTTATGGCGGCTAAAAGCAACAATCGCACGCTATTCAACACGATAGTGATGCAAGCCTTGATGATCGATTTCGCCACTGTGCATGGCGGCCAGCAGCCACTCTTCCAGTCGTTCAATCAACGCCTCGTCTTCCAGGCGCAATTTTCCGCGCAGCGCGCACTCCCAGACAATCAGTACCTTCCAGCCGCTTTGTTGTAACTGCCCGATATAACGGCGGTCGCGTTCAACGTTGCTGTTAATTTTGCCGTTCCAGAACTCAGTGCGCGTGGCGGGCATCTTGAATAAATAGCAGTGATGACGATGCCAGAAGCAGCCATGGACAAAGATAATCGCCCGCTCGTGTGGCAAAACAAAGTCTGGCCGACCCGGCAACGCTTTATCTTGTACACGATAGTTGAAGCCACGATCTTTCAAAATCAACGCGATACGCTGCTCAATCGCCGTGTCCTGATTGCGAATGGCACGCATATTTTTGCTGCGAATAGCTTGCGAATGGACGTCGACCATGGCGTCTCCTTTTTATTGGGGCTTCTACAACTTTAGCGGTTTGGCGTGAAAGCGAAAGGCACGCGCAACAAGTGTGTGAAGACGCGAGGAGTGATAGCATAGCGGCTTCACTGTTAAGGAAAAACGCATGCTTGCTATCGATCCCGCCGCGACGGTTTCACCCTCCTCATTTTCTTCCCCTTCGGATGACGCCACATCGCTGTTAATGCAGGTCCTCGATATCTATGCCGCACGCGATGTGGTGCAAACCTTAACCGAGGCGGGCGGATGCGACTGGAGCGTGCCGCGTCTGAATCGCATTCGCCAGGGCAAAAGCGCCGTTCCTGCCCTTTCCAGTGATGAAGTCAGCAGTCTGCAAGCGTTATTACCTTCGCGCCCTGCACATTACGCCGCGCCTAAATTTCAATTTGTCGATCTGTTTGCCGGTATCGGCGGGATTCGTCGTGGTTTCGAGCAAATTGGCGGTCAGTGCGTGTTCACCAGTGAATGGAATAAAGAAGCGGTCCGTACTTATAAAGCCAATCACTATAGCGATCCTCAACGACACCAGTTCAATAGCGATATTCGTTTGGTGACGCAGCCCGCAGGACTCACTGACGAACAGGCGGTTTATCAGCACATCGATCAAACCATCCCCGATCATCAGGTGCTGCTGGCGGGTTTTCCCTGCCAGCCGTTTTCACTGGCCGGCGTCAGTAAAAAAAATGCGTTAGGTCGTGCGCACGGTTTTGAGTGTGAAGCGCAGGGCACGTTGTTTTTCGATGTTGCCCGCATTCTCGCTGCCAAAAAGCCGCCGTTCTTCGTGCTGGAAAACGTGAAAAACCTCAAGAGTCATGACAAAGGACGCACCTTCGCCATCATTATGGCGACGCTGGATGAACTTGGCTACGACGTCGCCGATGCGGCCGACAGCGCAACACCCGATGCGAAAGTGGTGGATGCGCGCCATTTCCTGCCGCAACATCGCGAACGCATTGTGCTGGTCGGCATTCGCCGTGACACAGGATTGAGCGACGGTTTTTCACTGCGCGCGCTGTCAAAACTCTATCCGCAGCAGGTGCCCACGCTGCAAAGCTTGCTGGAACCGACGCCAGATGCGAAATACATCCTGTCGCCGACACTGTGGAACTATCTCTATCAATACGCCAAAAAGCACAAAGCCAAAGGCAATGGCTTCGGCTTTGGCCTTAACGATCCCCGTAATCCCAACGTATGTGTCCGCACCTTGTCAGCGCGCTACTATAAAGACGGTTCTGAAATCCTGATTGATCGCGGCTGGGATCAAGCGCAAGGTGAAGCGGATTTCCAGCACGCCAGCAATATGGCTCTGCGTCCGCGTCGGTTAACACCGCGCGAATGCGCCCGACTGATGGGATTTGAGGCACCGGGTCAAAGCCAGTTCCGTATTCCGGTCTCGGATACCCAGGCATATAAGCAGTTTGGCAACTCCGTGGTGGTCCCGGTTTTTGCTGCTGTGGCACAGTTACTTTCGCCGCTTATCGAACAACATCTTAGCCAAAACACTTAGCGCCACAGGTCCACAATTTCCTTTAGGGACGCGTATTATGCTGTTTTGCGCTGAAACGCGTCTATTGTCACCAAACTGTCACGCCCGCTCTCAATACTCCTTTTTATTTTTGGGGGCGTTAGATGTCACTCCTTTCTGTAATCTCGTTACCGCTGCGTTTACGTACACGTCTTACCTGGCGCTTGCCGCTTTGGCTCACCAGTCTTCGTAACCAGTTTTTGCTGTTTATCGTGCTGTTCTGTCTACTGCAGTTCGCGGGCGTACTGCTGCTCAGCAATCACGTTAATCAGACGCAAACGTCACTCCAGCAAGCCAACCAACTGCGGGAAAGATTGGCCCTGCTGGATAAAGCACGTATCGAATTGCTCACCGCCAGTGATAACAGCCACCGTGCTGGTATCTATTTAATGCAGGATCAGCAAAGTGGCTCAGTCGATAGCTGGAAAAGTCTGGCGGCCGCCTCTGATGATTCGTTAAAAAAAGCGCAGGCACTGTTCACCGCCTACCATGCTAAAGCAGACAGTCCGCTGGCTCAGGGCTTTGCGATGTTAGCGGAAGGTTTGCAAGAGCAGTTGAAAGGGTTAGCGGCCAATGACATCAATGCCTTCTTTATGGTGCCGATGCAGGCATTCCAGCAGCAGTTTAACGATGCCTGGTTCAGCGAGATTGAACAAGCCAACCACCAGTTGAGCAGCGTCAATCAAAATACCCTTAGTACGCTAAAGCAGAGTCGCAACATGTCGCTGATCGTCAGTGCCATTTTGATGGCGCTGCTGGTGCTGGCCTCCAGTCTGTTGATGCGCGGCGTGCTGTTGCCGCTGCGTCGTGCCAACCGGCAGCTGGAGCAGATTGCCACCGGTGATTTAGTCCCGAGTCATGATACGCCACGCCGCCAGTGCTTAGAGACGCGCCAGCTGTTTCAGTCGATCGAATCAATGCGTTTCGGTCTGCAGCAGATTGTCAGCGACATTAATACCGTTGCTGTGAGCGTGGCGGCGGGTGCAGAAGATATGCAGCAGCATAATGAACAGGTGATGCAGCAACACCAGGCGCAGAATGCCAGCTTCCACCATCTGTCACAGCGTTTACATCGCGTGTCTGAAGAAGTCGAAATTGGTGCGCAATTCTCTCAGCAGGCCACGCAGGAGGCGCAGTCAGCCGATGCTCTGATGCGCAACTGCGCCACGGAAGTCGACAATATGGAACTCAAAATGCAGCAGATCGTTACAGCTTCGGGTGATATCGCCGGAATTGTCGGCATGCTGGATAGCCTGTCGATGCAAACCCGTTTGCTGTCGTTGAATGCCGCGATTGAATCCGCCCACGCCGGATCGTACGGTCGCAGTTTCTCCGTTGTCGCCAAAGAGATGGGGCTGCTCTCGCAAAAGAGTGGTGAATCAACGCGTCAGATTGATGGTTTAATTCAGCACACTCAGCAGCATGTGAATGATGGTTTTGACAAAGTGAAAGCGCTGGAAGTGTTGTTTACACAAATCAGCGGTGCGGTTTCGGGGGTCGTAACGCAACTCGATGAGTTGCAGCAAAATAGCACTGCGCAAAGTCACCGCGTCAGTAAAATTGCGCACGAAGTGGTGGAAATGAGTAATCAGCTACAGCAAAACGAAGCGCTCAACGCCCATCAGGTCAATTCGGCTACGCAATTGCGTGAACTCTCTGATCGCCTCGCCCAGCGGGCACAGCAATTCCGCGTCGATGCCGCTTGAGTACAAAGATAAAAAAAACCCGTCAATGACGGGTTTTTTATATCGCTTATTTTTTCTTTTTGCCTTTCTTCAGCAGTGCACGTACCTGCTTCAGTTCAGACGCGGAGAGCTGTTCAGCCACCGCTTCTTCAGTATTCAGACTATCAACAGCCGGTTGCTCAACCGCATGTAAACTGGCCTGCAGGCGGTTAACGATCTCCTGACTCATGGAGATTTGGTTATCGGCGGCTAACTGTTTGATGTGCTCTTTCAGCGCCGGGTCAATTTTAATGGTTAAGTTAACGGTCTCGGTCATCTTCATACTCCCTTTTGATTTACAACAACGTAGCGGAAGAAGATGAAAGTTAACAGACTGTCATAAAAATTTAATATTAAGAGTGTATAGGGCTGAAATCCCTTAATACTGACTCATCAATGCTGGTGAGATTGCCCTGCAATTCCGCGCATAGCTTAGCCATAAAGTGCACCAGGAAATCCGCGTTATGTTCCGCCAGCAGGCGCCCCGCTTCGGTTTGCATGGTTTCGGGCAAGCGTAAAAGTTTCTTCTGGAAGTGATCCAGCGTCCATTTCACATCGTCTAATTCACGCTCTTTTCCTAATGGATCCTCGCTGTCAAACAGCGGACGGCCCAACGCCCCAGCCGTGTAGAAAACGCGTGCGAGGCCAATAGCACCCAGAGACTCGAGGCGATCGGCATCCTGAACAATTTTTGCTTCCAATGTCAGTGGCGTAATGCGTGCGCTGAAACTGTGCGCCTGGACGGCATGGGCGACGCCCTCGAGCAATTCCAGGGGGAAATCGGGAAAGTCCTGCTGCAAAATTCGGCGTGTCTCTTCAGCGGCATAGGTGGAAGCCAGATGGCGCTCTGGATGGTTTTTTGGCAGGTTAACCACATCATGGAAGTAACAGGCGGTAAGGACCACCATAGGATCGGCTGCACTGTGCTGCATGATGCGCGTGGCGCTCATCCAGACACGACGCAGGTGCGCGATATCATGGGCTTTATCATCGTGCAGCCAGTTTTGCTGCAGCCAGTTCTCGTAGCGTTGTTGCCAGCGGGTGAGTGACATCGTGCTTCTCCTTATTGCTGTTATAAAAGCACCGCCAATTCAGGGTGCTGCTCCTGGGGACATCATAGCGGTCTGGTCGTGACACTTTTTTTACATCCTTCCTGGATGTGCAAAGCGTAAAAATGCGATCCCGATCTTGTTATAGCGCTGTTAATGTCGCTTTCCCAGCGGAGATCACGTTTTAGGCATTTCCTTAGCGTCATTTCAGTTAAATAACTCTGTTAAACAGGCGTAATCTATTTCTACCATCAACAGTATTCACGCTTTTGAATTATTCCAGTTAATGATGCTAACTATCACAAGGTAAAAGCGATAAACACTCACGGGAAAATCTGAAAAGATTCCCATGCAGGCCGTTATAACGTACTGTATAGGGGATATTTCTGGTTCTCTCTCGCCGGAGAAGGCATTTCCAGCATGTATTTTGCTTAAGCGCCATTTTTAAAACCGGAATATGCAGGAATAGCCTGATACTGAGGCGACAAATTATTAAGCAAATTGATTCAAACCCATTATGCTAACTCTCACATCTGCTGATGCGGGTGATTCGTCGAAGTTTTCCGGGTGAGTAACACTACATGAGGTACGTAATGAAAGAACGGCCGATTCTTTTTTCCGAACAGCGGGTCCGCGCCCTGCTGGTTGGCCAGCAGACGCAAACCCGGCGCATTATGAAAACCCAGGCTTTTGGCCCAGGCCAGGATCATCACGAAGGCGTGCATGCATTTGACGTTAGCGCCAACCATCTGCATGGCTATAAATTGATGTCGATGGCAGATGTCAGCTCTCACTGCCCGTTTGGCCAGGCGGGTGACCGATTGTGGGTGCGTGAAACCTGGCGCGGCCCCATCGTGCCAGAAGAACAACTCGCCGAATATGAACGCGATCCACTGCCGTTCCGTAGCCCGGCTTTCTGTCAGTATCGTTCCGACAGCAATGAACTGGGTCAGTTGGATGAAGATGTGGAACACGCCGAGCAGTTTGGTTGGCAAACGGCGATTCATATGCCGCGCTGGGCCAGCCGTATTGATTTGGCGATTACCTCGGTACGTGCTGAAAAGATTCAGGACATCAGTGAAGATGACATCATGGCTGAAGGCGTACAAACGGATACGCACTTCCTGAATAACTTCTTTACGATGAACATGAACGCAGAATCGCCGAAAGAAGCCTATCGAAAAGCTTGGCAGAAGCAGTATGGCGCCACCAGTTGGGAAGTGAACCCGTGGGTATGGGTGATCGAGTTTCAACGCGTTGAACGCGAGAGTTAACTGTCTTCAGCCCTCACCCGCCTGGGTGAGGGCAATTTTCCTGCTTTGCCATCTTAATCACAGAAAAAACCTGCAGTAACTGATTGAATACACGGCTTTGATTCCGCGCTGGCATTTTTCTTTTTGTCGCGCCAGGATAACCCTTTCCGCCCTGCAGAGTGAGTCGCGCGATGTTCAAATGGCCATGGAATGCGCAGGTAGATACCACTGTCACGGCGCTTCCCTGGCAACAGGCGCTGGCGCAACCGATCTTTTCACTGCTCACGACTGAAGAGCAAAGCGCCCTGACCACGCTTGCCCAACGCTTTCTGCAACAAAAAAAAATCTCGCTGTTGAATGGGCTGCAACTCGATGAACGGCAGCTGGCACGTCTTGCCTTGCTGTTTTGCCTGCCCGTGTTGAAGCTCGGTCTGGAGTGGCTGGATGGCTTTCATGAAGTGTTAATTTATCCCGAACCGTTCAATGTCGATGACCGTTGGGAAGACAGCAGCGGCTTAGTCCATCAGGCTCCAGCGGTGCATGCCGGTCAAAGCTGGACGCAAGGCCCAGTGGTATTAAACGCGTTGGATATTCAGGACTCTTTCGATCTTTCCGGCTACAACCTCGTCATCCATGAAATTGCGCATAAACTCGATGCACGCGGCAGCGGCTATACCAGCGGTATTCCCGTCATTGCCTTACGAGATGTCGCCCAATGGGAGAAGGATTTGCTACAGGCGATGGAAGAGATAGAGGCGGAAGTGGAATTGGTGGGTGAACAGGCGGCAACCATCGATCCCTACGCCGCCAGCGATCCCGCCGAATGCTTTGCCGTGCTGTCGGAGTACTTTTTCAGCGCACCAGATTTACTGGCGGATCGCTTCCCTGCGATGTATCGCCACTTACAGCAGTTTTATCGCCAGGACCCGATGGCGCGTCTTGCAGCAGGTTCTGCTTAAATCGCGATCGCTTTGTACTATTGCTAGCCAGTTGAATACAAATGTATTTTTAGCTGTTGACACATTAATGAGGTGCCATTAATATGCGCCTCGTTCACACGATTCCTCTGTAGTTCAGTCGGTAGAACGGCGGACTGTTAATCCGTATGTCACTGGTTCGAGTCCAGTCAGAGGAGCCATATTTAGAGAAACCCGCTCAGGGAAACCTGAGCGGGTTTTTTGCTTTTCATCACGTTGTCGTTCCCTCGTCTCTAAAAAGCTGGCATCGACATCCTGTGCCAGATTCTGATTGCAAAAGGGTCATGTTTGAACCTTTCATACCCTTTTATGTATTTTGACGCCGACGTTCTCAATGAAAACACGCCAAAGGTTCAAAAATGAACCTTTGAGCCATCAGGTTGTGTACGTGCACTCGGCAACCTGCCCTCATTCGCTACACTTCCGTCCAACCCCGCAGCAGGTTGTGATACATATTCAGCAGAGACAGCAGCTCCTCGCTATCGCCATGACGCGCTTTGAGGCTTTGAATATTACGATCCAGTTCGAACAGCATGGCGCGTTGCTTATCATCACGCACCATCGACTGAATCCACAGAAACGATGCCACACGTGCGCCGCGCGTCACCGGTGTAACACAGTGCAGACTACTCGAAGGGTAAAGCACCAGATGGCCGGCAGGCAATTTCACCTTATGTTGACCATAAGTGTCTTCAATCACCAATTCGCCGCCGTCATAACTGTCAGGTTCACTGAGAAACAGCGTGGCCGAGAGATCGGTACGCATCCACCCGGCAGCACCATTATGTCTCACCGCGCCATCAACGTGAAAACCGTAGGTTTCACCCTGTTCGTAGCGGTTAAACAGCGGTGTAGAAATAGAGCGCGGCAGTGCAGCAGAAAAGAACAGCGGGTTGTTGTTCAAAGCCTGCATCACTGCTGTTTGCAACCGATCATAAAGCGGCGTACGCGTATCAATCTGCTGATTATTTTTTACCGTTGCGCCCTGGCTGCCCACCGTGGCGCGTCCGTCAATCCATTCGGCCTGTTGCAGCAGCGAACTGAAATTTGCCACCTCTTCAGGCGTCAGCACTGCAGGAATGTGATACATCATCGCGGTGTTCTCTCATAAATAGGGGCGCGAACGCCCCACGTTGACTCTTAGAAATGGACGTTTGCCGTTAACAAGAAGGTACGTGGCTCACCCGGATGGTAGCGGTATCCACTCTTATTGATGGAAGCCACATAGTGGGTATCGAAAATATTGTACGCGTTGAGCTGCAGATCGAAGTTGTTATTAACCTTGTAGCCCAGCTTCGCATCTGCCACCCAATAACCTTCAGTATGGTCTGGCGTGCCTACCGCGCCATCGCTGCCGCGACGCAGACTGCCCACGTAACGCGCCCCCGCACCAACAGAAATCGCATCAGTGGCCTGATATTGCGTCCACAAGGTGAAGGCGTGTTTCGGTGTATAAGCGATAGCAGATGAGCCATCCTGAGCAACGGCTGCGCCCTCTTTCACCGAAGCGTGCTGCTGAGTGTAACCGGCAATCACTTCCCAGTCTGGGGTGATGTTGCCAGTAGCTGAAAGCTCATAGCCCTCAACGCGTTTTTTACCGGTTTGCGAATAAGTGCCGTCGTCGTTGGCGTCCACTTCATTCTCGATATCGGTACGGAACAGTGCAGCATTCAACAGCAAGCGTTTATCCAGCACCTGCCACTTGGTTCCCACTTCGCTTGATTTGGCTTTTTGCGGTTTGAAATCAGTGCGGTTAGCACTATTGCCGGCGCCACCTGCCGCCAGCGCAAAGCTGCTGCCGCCTGGAGGCTGCTGAGAAATAGCATAGTTGACGTAAACATTGCCCTGCTCGGTCAAACGATAGAGCGCACCCGCTTTCCAGTTCACCAGATTGCCAGACTTGGCAGTATCAACGGTGGTGAGCGGCGTGCCACGTGCGATGCCCGTTGGACACGCCAGCGCACCGCGCCCGGTGCCGCCACACGCCGTAGCACTGTCATAATCAGTGTGATAGCTATCAAGGCGAATGCCGCCGTTCAGCTCGAAGTTTTTGGTTATAGCCAGCGTATCGAAGGCATAGATTCCGGTGGTATCGGTCTGCCCGTTGGCATTGGCGCCGTTGCGATCCAGCCCTCCCACGGAAATGCTGCTGATCGGATGATAGATATTCACCGCAGGCGCAGTAATGGCGTTGACGCCGTAGTTGGTCTGGTTTTCACGCGTGAACTCCACGCCAGCACTGACATCGTGCCCCACTGAACCGGTATAGAATTTCGAGGTAATATTGGTCTGGTTAGTAAGGATGCGGTTACTGACATCTTTCAGGTTTGCGTTGCGCGTCCAGGTCCAGGTGCCAACATCACGAGGATTTGGCGTGGTAATGGTGCTGCCCATTACCGCGGTCAGCAGATACTCCTGCTTCACTCGCGACCAGCGCGTGGTGTTGCGAATCGTGGTGCTGTCGCTAAGATCGTGCTCGAAGCGAATAGTGCCGCTATCGGTGGTGGATTTGTCGAAATCGGAATCGGTGCCGTAATAATTACTGGTCGCCACTTTACCCGAATGATTAAGTGCAGAGGTAGCTGCCGTCGGTGACGAGTATCCCGGCAGGCCGATGGTCGGAATGCCGCCATCTGGCGTGTTGTTCTGATGCACATGCAGATAGTTCAGATACAAACGCGTTGACGTATCCAGACCGAATGCCAGTGAAGGCGCGACACCATAACGCTCATTTTGCACATTATCGCGTGCGGCATCGTGGGTTTTCTCGCCCATAAGATTGAGGCGAAACGCGCTGTTGTCGTTGATGGCCTGG
>NZ_CAJCKS010000174.1:0-9878 GCF_903970985.1 Pantoea sp. ME81
CAGCAGATCTTGTGGTGTCAGTAATGAGGCCAGCGTACCCTGCTGATAAACCACCCATTCGCCCTGCTCTTTTATCCACGAGGTCAGCTCCAGCGTATCCCAGTGCTCAACCACCTCGCTCATGCGCCAGGCTTTGCTGGCAACCGGTTTAATACAGGCCTGTTTGGAGAGGGCAACGCTGAAGGTTTCCAGATAACGATCGGTGTGATCTGAAGTGAGGGAGACCCACCATTCGCCCCGATGGAAAAACACAAAGGGCTCAGCTTCCCCGGAGGTTTCATCGCCGACCACTTCCAGCAGTGGCTGTTGGCTCAGTTGATTGGTCGCAACGCGGTAAAACAACGGTACTGCACCGGGAGCGGGCACACCCAGTGCCTCAAGCTCCCTGATATGGTGCAACACCGCATCACTATCGCGTCCGGCCCAACCCGCAATAATGAAATGGGAAACTTCGACATCGAGCGTGCTAGCGGCTTTATCGCCGGTTGTGAACTGAAGGTGCATGTGATGATCTCCATTTGAAAAATCACTGTGAAATTTCACTGTGTTTTCAAACTAGCGATTTTCATGCCAGATTTTTGTGTAATATGTCTCATTGGCAAAAAAAGGAACGTCGTGATGAGTGAGTCAGTTACTGAAAATGTGAACCCAGCCAGCCGGGAAAAGAGCCTCTCTTTAAATGAACAGGCTTATCTGGCGTTCAGGCACAAGCTCATCACGCTTCGCTACAAACCAGGGGAGTATTTAAATACCGCTCAGGTGATGGATGATTTGGCAATGGGTCGGACGCCGATCAATCAAGCGATTCATCGGCTGGCCACCGAGGGGCTGTTGCAGATCATCCCGCGCAAAGGCGTGATGGTGGCACCTTTGTCGATAGATGATGCACTGGAGTTAATTGAGGTGAGATTGGTCAATGAAACCCTGTGTGTTGAACTAGCCAGTCAGAAAGTCATTGATTCACACATTCAACAGCTGCGCGAACTGAACCAGCAAATCGCCAGAGCGAGCGAATCACGTAGTCGCGAGGAAATGATGTTGCTGGATCGCGAATTTCATCAGGTGCTGGCCGATATCGCCGGAAACAGTCGGCTGTCAGATATTCTGAGTGTGATTCATGCGCAGGCACAGCGCTTTTGGGCGACAACGTTGTCCAATGTTATCCATATGGATGAAGTCATTGCGGAGCATAATGAGATTATTGACGCGCTGGAATCCGGTGACACGCAACGAGCGGCCGATGCCGCACGGGCTCATATTTTCTCGTTTAAGCGCGCCCTGCTCTCGACCTGACTTCTCCGGAAATTTTCCACATGGCGAGGTGTTAAGCGCTTTTGCTGACAAGGCGCCCAGCAACCGACTCGCGGTGACTGGGCGATTCAATTTTGCTGTCGAATTTAGCGGCGACTTGAAATTTTTCTGCTGTAAAAGCGCTTTTTCTTTTTACCATGAACGATGGCATAAATAGAAAATGCCAGCACTAAACATAATACAAAAACCAAAACCAGCTGTGACATGACCCGCCTTATTATTGTTTACAGACAACACCTTTCGCAATATAGATCAGTGCTCGCTCAGAAAATGAACTCCTGATATGCAAACGCCTTTTGCAGTATGAAAAGTTGTTTTTTATCGTTGAATAACTTCTGTTCATCAGCGATGCAATATCCGCAATCTCAACACCCAATGATTTCATGTAGATGATTTGCATACTTTGTAGCGATAACCTGACGGCTCTACTTTCATGCAGTATCACCGCACTCATGATGTAACACAGTAGTGCATTGGCTGAAGATCTCAGCGAAACAAAATGAATACGAGAATAGATCTCGTAATTGTCGTTATCCTGCGTCAGCACAAAAATAAATGCGCGTTCGCCGTATCTTTTTCTTAATACGAAAACATCATTCATTCTTGCCTCCAGAGACATCGAGCAGGCATTGACGATAATGATGGTACTGCCGGTTGGTTGCTGTGGAAATCTCTCACGCATCATGGCTGAAATGCCGGCTACGGTATATTGGCAATCTGAATACAGCACGAGCGAAGTCGTTCCCAGATTAAGTACCCTGGCGTTAGTAAGTGGCATACGAATACTCACGCAATGTTGCAATGAATTAGGTTTTTTCTGATTTACATTGGACTTAAGTCTCAAAAAAATCATACACCTTTCATATCTTGCCGCGCAGGGTTATTTCATTTTGCTTGCGTGTTCTTAGCGGAATGCTTACGCACCAGCAATAAGACATGTCGATGCGGGGTGATTTATTCAAATAATTGGGGTTTGGAAAGGAAAAAATCTTCGATAAATTTGAATATGAAGAATTTGGCACGCCGTTACTAATGAACTTTACGTGCCACTCTAAAATGGTGTCTGCGTGGCAAGCGTTGCGCTGCTAACGGCAGCGCACCCATTTATTTCACGCTCATCAGTCGCTCATCCGCCCCGATTTTACGTGGAGCTGACGGATTGATATCGCAATTTCGCGGCAGCAGTGCCGTAATAATGCCGGCCACCACCAGCGATCCCGCCAGCCAGCACACCGCCACACTCTGCCCATATAGCATCGTCATTATGCCGACCAGGTACGGCCCGCAGAATCCGCCCAGATTACCCAGCCCGTTGATGACGCCACGCGCACCTCCCGCGACTTCTGGCGAGGCAATACGTCCGGGAATTGACCAAAATGGGCTGGTCGCCGCTTTCAGGAAGAAACCGCACACCACCAGCGCGATATAAGACGCGACGATATTACTGTGCAGCACCACCGATGCCAGCAGCGCAGCGGCGAAACAGAACAGGGAAACCATCACCCACAAACGGCGTTTTCCTGTACGGTCGCTGAGCCACGAAATCGCATATATCCCCAGAATAGTGGCAACAAACGGGATTGCCGCTAACAAGCCGACCCCCGCCATATTCGTGCCGGTGAGATTTTTCAGAATGCTCGGCAGCCACAGCGTGTAACCGTAATCGCCGGTCTGATAGAAGAAGTTCAGTGCCACCAGTTTCATCAAGCCAGAATTACGGAAAACCGCTTTTAATGGCGCTTTGTTCACTGGCGCAGCACTGCGATGCGCGGCACGCTCGCGGGCCAGTTCCCGTAACAGATACGCTTTCTCACGGGCAGGGAGCCAGCGCGCCTCTTCCGGGCGATCGGCGATCACCAGCCACCACACCAGCAACACCGCTGCAGAGAGCAAGCCTTCAATAATAAACAGCCAGCGCCAGTCGAGTACGTTGATGATGTAGCCAGAAATCGGGGCGGTAAACATGCCACCCAGCGGCGCAAACATCATCACGAAGGCATTGGCGCGCCCGAGTTCTTTTTCCGGGAACCAGTTGCTGACCATGGTAAGGACTACCGGCAGCATGCCGCCTTCGGAGATACCCAGCACAAAGCGCAGTGCCAGCAGTTGATAGTGGTTAGTGACGAAGCCGGTGGCAATTGACACCACCATCCACGCCAACAGTGACCAGGCAATAAAGCGTTTACCGCTGCCGTTCACCGCGATCCGTCCGCCTGGTACCTGTAAGAACAGGTAACCAATAAAGAAGATGCCGCTGACCATACCGGCCATCTGGCTGGTGATCGCCAGGTCCTGATCCATGCCGCCCGGCAGCGCAAAGCTGATGTTTACGCGGTCCATAAACGAGATGATGCAGGTAATTAAAATCGGGGCAATAACGCGATACCAACGTGTTCCGGGGATTTTCTCGTGCATAACGCCCTCTCTCTTTGCGCAACCATGCGTAAGCTCTATGGCTTCTTATTAAAGAGAGTTTGGTAATAATTATTGCGATCCTAATCACTGAGATGAATGTTAAGAAACTGTGTTACTTACGGCGTGATCGAATGGGCACATTTTAAGGGTTATGGAGCCACTAAGCGGAGCCACAGGAATTTTAAGCGGGATGATTCATTAGAACTGGTGACTAAAAAAGCGGGTGTAACCTGATGCCGTAACATGACATGCAACAAGGTCGCCATAATAGGCGACCTTGCGGAGGTTAATGCAGCTTGTAGTGTGCGCATTCATGCGCACCTGGAATCAATCTACACGCCTGCGACGCATCAAGCGCCACACGACAATCACCACCAGCAACACAATGATCGCGCCAATCATACCTGGCAACATCATGGGTTGCAGACGCGCCAGCAGCGGTGGATGACCGCCCTTTCTCACCCACGCCACATCACCCGCCGTCACGTTAACCTCGGCATTGCCGTAATGCGCTAACACGAAGTTACTGATATCGGCGACCTGCTGGTCATTCAGTTTGTCGACATAGGACGGCGAACTAAAGCCCGGCATCAGCACCTGATGATCGGCGGTGTCACGTTGCACACCAAACAAAATGGCAGAGATCAGGTTGTTCGGATTACGCAGCCCGGTTGCCGTGTTGTGGAACAGCGATGGATAAGCCTGATTAGCACTGCCCGCGCCATCCGGCTGGTGACAGCTGGCGCAATTGCCGCTGAACAGCGCCGCGCCGTTGTCCAGCGAGTGATTGGCGTTGTTCGGATTGCGCCCACGCACGCTAGTTTCCACATCATAAGGCGCGCCGTAGCTAAAGGCTGGAATAGTGTCCCCTTCATCACGAATCGGTGCGGTGCCTTTCAGGTAAGTGGCGATAGCATGTAAATCGCTCTCCGGCAGATACTGCAGGCTGTGCTCAACCGCTTCCGCCATACCGCCCGCCGCCTGGTTTTTGCCCGGTGCGCGTCCGGTTTTCAGATACTGCACCAGCTCGTCATCGCTCCAGCCGCCAATACCGCTCACCTCATCCGACGTGATGTTTGGCGCATACCAGCTGCCCAGCGGTCCGCCAGCCAGTGGACGATCCTGCTGCTCCTGCATCATAAATCCGCGCGGTGTGTGGCAAGTATTGCAGTGTGCCAGGCCGTTGACCAGATAGTTACCGCGATTCCACTCCGCGCTTTTGCTGCCATCGTTCTGCCACATCTTGTTGTTGGCGAACATCATGTTCCAGAAACGCATGCTAAAACGCAGGTTGAATGGGAATGGTAAATCGGTCTGCGGGTTGTGCTGCGCCTGCGCTTTGACGCCATGCATCATGTAGTAGTAAAGCGCGTGCAGATCTTCATCGGTCATCATGCTGTAAGAGGTATATGGCATCGCCGGATAGAGTTGCGCGCCGTCCGCGCGTACACCGTGCCGCACCGCCTCGGAGAACTGGGCCTCGCTATAATTGCCGATGCCGCTGCTATCCGGCGTAATGTTAGTGGCGTAAATGGTGCCCATCGGTGACGCAATACCGTAGCCGCCGCTGTAGGCGGTTTTGCTGCCTGGCGCAGTGTGGCACGCCTGGCAGTCAGACGCGGTGGCAACCTGTTCACCCTGACGCAGCAAATTCACATCCAGCGTTTCCGCCTGCGCGCCAAACGCCATCAGCGCGAATAGGCTACCTGCAAGCAGCGTTTTCATGCGAACTCCTTCATACGCAGGCTGATGTCGTGTGCTGCTTTCAGACCGAGCGCGGCCATGGTCAGCGTACTGTTAACCACGCTGGCGGAAGGGATCGCACCACCGCCCGGCAGCCACAGGTTCTCATGGTCAAAGGCACGGCAGTTGCCATCCACGACCGCGTCTTTGCCGCTTTTGCCCATGATCACGCCGCCCATGATGTGGTTGTTGGCATTAAGACCTTTACTGATGGCGAACTCTTTGCCGTTAAACAGCTTGCCGATTTTCTCCAGCTGTTCGTGCGACACTTCCGCGCCCTTGCGCACGTAATCGCCGACGTCGTAATAGATATCGGGGCACGCCAGACCGTGCGGATCTTTACGGGTTTTACTTAGGGTTAAGCGGTTTTCCGGATCCGGTAGCGGTTCAAGACTGATGGAGATATCGACGCTGTGCACTGAGCGATAACGAATCTCCTCATCCAGCGCTTTGCCGACCAGTCCCTTTTTCAGCGCCTGCTGGGTGGCGGCCACTACGCGTGAGATGTTGTTCAAAATCATTTTGTTGGCCGAGTAATCACGACGGAACTCGCCATCACGATAGCCGACCATGCAACTGCTCTGCGCCGGTCCACGTCCCAGCCATACTGGTTCTTCGGTAAGGAACGAACAGTGGAAGCCGGAGTGATCCATCATATTGCGGCCGACCATATCAGAACCGTTGGCAATACCGTTCGGGTTACCACCGTTAGCGGCCAGCAGCAGCAGGCGCGGCGTTTCGATACCGTTACAGGCCAATGCAAACGCTTTACCCGAAGCTTTGTGCGAGGCGCCAGACGCATCTTTCCAGTGCACGGCGGTAATGCGGTTATTGCCATCAGTATCGATTTTGTAAACTACCGCCTCGGCCAGCACCACTGCGCCATTCCGCTCGGCGCGTTCAATGTGGTGGATGCCGTTGTACATAGCGCCGATCGGGCAGATCGGTTGACAGTTATTGTTACCGCAACAGGTTGGACGCCCTTCCCACGGACGCGTGCTGCGCCCTTGTGGAATCGGCACCAGGTTGTAACCGTGCGGATTCACCACGCTGGCGAAATAGTTATCACCGTGGGCAAACGGCACCATATCCATCGGGTAAGGCTGGCTGCGTTCAACCGGCGACTGCATATGCGGATCGTTTGGCCCCGCCACACCAATTTCGTTTTCCGCGCGACAATACCAGGGCTCCAGCTCGTCATAGCTGATTGGCCAGTCACGCCCCACACCGTATTTTGACTGCATCACAAAATCGCTCGGGTGATGACGCCAGCACGATGCCGCCCAGTGCCAGGTGGTGCCGCCTACGGTGCGCAAATAGCCCTGCTGAAAACTGGACGCGTTAGGGCCGGTCACATTGACATAGTTGTTCGGCGGGAAGTAAAGCGGCGCGGGCGCGAATTTGGACTGCGGATACAGTCCCTGGAAATCTGACCCAGCGCGATTCGCAAACGGCATGTTGCGCCAGTTTTCTACCGCTTGCGCGCGGTCAATGCGTAAACCTGCTTCCAGTACCAGCACCGAGTAGCCCTGACTGACGAGTTCGTTCGCCATCAATCCACCGACCACACCTGAGCCCACAATCACAATGTCCGCGGAGGCATCACCCTGCGCAGTAAAAGTTGGTTTTTTCATGATTTTTCGTCGTTTTAGTTTTGAGGAAATTACAACTGTTCGATATGACCGTCGTGCTCATCCGGCACCGGTGCGGTCCACCAGATTGGGCCATTGCCGCAGTAAGTCGGCACCACCAAACCATCGCTGACCGTCTGGTACATCAGCGCCTGTTTGTAAGCCACCAGCGTGCCGTGATAGTCATCCCCTACCGTGCCGGTGTACCAGGCCGTGACGATTTGATAGAGGAAATCGTGCAGTCCTGCGCTGCTGGCTTTAGCCAGAAAATCATCGGCACTGATTTGCGGAGTGACCAACGCGCTGAGTTGGGCAAGACGGGGCACAAACTGCGCGTCACGCTGCGCCAGGACCTCGTAAAAGCGCGCAGCAAGAGTCACATCCAGGTGTTTGTGTTCGGTGATTGCTTGTGAGATCTGCACAAACTGTTTCACCGCGTCGCTGGCGTGAATCACGCTGGCCGCAAACGCCCTCCCTGGCAGGGCTGCGACCGCGCCAGTCACGGTTAATCCGAGTGTGGCAAGCAGGAATTCCCTGCGAGTGGAACCGGTTCCATTTTTAGATGCAGAAACGGTTTCGGGTGCAAAATGTCGTTTCATGGGGTTACCTGATGCTGAGACAAAAGAGGAGAAAGCCAAACGGCGCTATCCTAACGATTTCGTTGCAAAACTGTTATCAGGATTTGAACGAAATCCCATTAAAGGGTGTGGTTTTAGCTCTAAATGATAATTTAGGTCAAAAATTGTTGGGTTTAGGATAGTTGCGAGGAGGGATTGAATGTGGGTAAAAATTAATCACACAGACAGTTGAACGCTATTTAGGT
This sequence comes from Pantoea sp. ME81, assembly GCF_903970985.1. NCBI lineage: Bacteria > Pseudomonadati > Pseudomonadota > Gammaproteobacteria > Enterobacterales > Erwiniaceae > Pantoea > Pantoea sp. ME81. Next base: position 7,924 of record NZ_CAJCKS010000174.1, read on the forward strand.
TATGATAATATTCAATAATCAACATAACCAAATCAGGAGTTCCTCCATGAGTCTCATCGAACAACATGCAGGGGTTTCCACATTGATTGGCACCCCTAAAGAAGTCAAAACACGGTTAGGAAAATCTCAGGCTAATCAGGTATTAGTGGTGTCCTTCGATAACATCAGCAACCTGCGTGTGCTCAGTACGCTGACAGAAAATATTTCTACTGTAGCTTCAACCATGTTTGAAGTTTTTAAAGAGCGGCAGGAGAAGCAGTCACTCGAGATATTGGTTGGATCGATGCTGCCCAAGGCCCCTGCCTCACCACACCTGATGAAAGAAGTGGCCATGCTGTTGCAAGCACGTAAAGCCGTGTTGGAAAGTGGGAACTGGTTAACCGCCGCTGACGTCTCGCAGTTAGCCGGTTTGAGTACTACCAATCCCAGTGCTCAACCGAATAAATGGAAAAAAAGCGGCCAGATATTTGCGATTCACCACAATGGCATGGATTACTTCCCGGATTACGGTCTGGATCGCAATACGCAATTCCGACCATTGAAAGCGCTCTCTGAGGTGTTGAAGATATTCGCAGATCATAAAGATGGTTGGGGAATCGCGTTCTGGTTCTTGTCAGTGAACAGCTTTCTTGGTGGTCAACGCCCACAGGATATGTTGGCAAAACACTCAGAGCGGGTGATTGAAGCCGCAAGGGACGAAATCGAAGGGGTTGGACATGGATAAACTGCCAGAGCAAATGAAGGCTCAGCCCCTCTGCATTAATAATTCATTGACGTTGGTAAATGACATTTAGTTCGATAATACAGTTATTGACCTGGATATAAGAAATACGAGGCTGATAGATACCGGTCAATAACAGCGCCGGATTTCGTTCAATTAAATAACCCTGTAATTAAAATAGCCACATATCGCTTATTAGTCTTATTAGTCTTATTAGTCTTATTAGTCTTATTATTTTATTCCGGTTCTTAAATGTGTTCTGATGATGTTATTGCCACTCCCATGGATTGAGCAACATAACGCCTGGTCCTTCAAAGTCCCTGGTATTTCGCGTAACTACAGTCATATCATGACGAAAGGCAGTGGCCGCGATCATTGCATCATTCGCGGAACGTTGGTCGGGTACATGGAGGCTCGCACAATAAATGGCAGTTTCGGCATCAAAAGGCAGTACACGGCCTGAAAACTCACGTAATACCACTGATGCAAACCATTCGCGTAGCATTTCTCCCTGACGCACATCCTTTCGCAACACCTGAAGGATGCCTTTTTCGATCTCCATAATCGTAATCGCTGATATGAACATATCACCCGCATCTACCGTATCCGTCCAGTTGGATACTTGTGGATCAATTTTGGGCGTCCTTGCCTTACGCATTTCCGAAATGACATTGGTATCAAGCAAATATCTCATGAAAAATCCACATCCCTGAAGTCTATGTCCACTCGTTGAGGATCAAAATCGATATCAGCGACACCGGGCATAGCAAGTGCATCCTGGATATTGCGTCGTGTACCCGTTAGCTTTTTATATTCCTCAAACGTCATCAATACGTGGGCTGGTTCTCCGCGATCAGTGATGTATACAGGGCCTTCCTCCGCCAGTTTTTTCGCAGCTGATACCTGCTGATTGAACGAACGGCTCGAAATTGTTGAGATACCCATAACAGCCTCCTGAGAATGTAGAAACATAACTACATGATACGTCAGCTGCACAATATTTCAACACCATGCTGAAAATAAGCATGTTTCAAGGGTACTGGAAATCTAGCTGATTGAAGTTCAAGAAAAATAAGAATAGCGGTGATAAATCAGCAGCGGCGTTTTCACATCCTCCGGCAGGCGCTCACTCAACGGCTGCTCAAATATCGCCAGGCACTGCTCGATCTCGCGGCGCATATCATGTCCCAGCACCATATCCATGGTCCCTTTCTCCAGCAGGAAGCGACTCGAT
>NZ_CAJCKS010000175.1:0-9844 GCF_903970985.1 Pantoea sp. ME81
GACACATGATGCGATCTACACCTATAAGCTAAAGCGCGGACTCCCTTTTCCTGCCAGACTCTCTATCGTGATCCTGCTTTTCACTCGCCTCAATCGCGCTATCAGTGCTGCTTTTCTGGCCTTTATTGCGGTTGACAACAGGCGGCAATCGCCGCGATATCCTGCGGTGTGGTGCGGCAACAGCCACCAATCAACCGCGCGCCCGCTTGTTGCCACTCAGGGAATTTATCCTGCAGCGTGCAGCCCGATGGCGCCGAGTGCCAGGTTTTGCTGCTGGCATCGTACTGTTCACCGGAGTTGGGATAGACCAACAGCGGTTTAGCACACAGCGCCTGCAAGGTTTGCAGCGCCGGTGTCACGCTCTCCAGTGCTACGCAGTTGATGCCAATCGCCACCACTTGTGGTGCCACATTGACCAGTTCAGCGACCTGGCTTAACGGCGTGCCATCGCTGATGTGTTGCGCATCACGCAGGGTGAAGGAGAACCATGCGCTGCTGTTTGGGTACTCTGCCAGCAAACTCACCAGCGCCTGCGCTTCAGCAAACGATGGCAGGGTTTCACACGCCAGCAAATCCACGCCCGCGTCCAACAGCGCCTTGACGCGTGGGCGATGGAAATCTTTCATCTCCGCTTCTGGCAGAGCGTAATCACCGCGATACTCAGCACCATTAGCAAGGTAAGCGCCATAGGGCCCAACGGAACCGGCCACCAGCAAAGCGGCATCACTGCCTGATGCCGCACGATAATCATCACGCGCACGCTGTGCCAGTTTCACACTTTGCTCGATCAATGTGAGCGCTTGCGCCTCATCCAGCCCACGCGCCGCAAAGCCCTGCGGCGTGGCCTGATAGCTGGCGGTGATCGCCACATTGGCGCCGGCCGCAAAATAGTCGTTATGCACCTGATAAATCAGCTCAGGGTTTTCCATCAGCACTTTGGCAGACCAGAGCGCATCGGCGAGATTGCAACCGCGCGCCTCCAGTTCGGTGGCCAGCGCGCCATCCAGAATCAGTGTGTCATGTTGTGTTAAGGCTTCTGCGACAGGATTACGCGACATCATTGGCCTCCCCGGCCTTCAGGTTACGTCGATGCGTGACATGGTATGCGGCATAACAGAACAGCACAAATGGAATGCCACACCACAGCGCAATACGCTGCGACGGATCGAAGGCCAGCCCTACACACGCCAGCAGGCACAGCAGGAAACCGAGAATCGGCGTTAGAGGATAGAGTGGCGCGCGATAGGCGAGTTGTTGCAGCGAACCGCCTGCGGCCAAGTGGCGACGACGGAACACATAGTGCGAGGCACAGATACTCAGCCACACCGCCACCACCGCAAAACCTGAAATGGCTGACAGCGCCACAAATACGGTATCCGGCGCGATCACGCTGGAGAACAGCGCCAGCAGGCCGCCCAGCATACTGACGGTGATCGCCAGCACCGGAATCCCACGGCGGTTCACCTGGGCGAAACAGCGCGGCAAGGTGTTCTCATTCGCCAGCGACCACAGCATCCTGCCCGACGCATACAACCCCGAGTTGGCGGCGGAGAGGATCGCCGTCAGGATCACGAAATTGAAGATATCGGCCGCGTAGGGAATGCCAATCTTCTCAAACACCAGCACAAACGGGCTTTTAACGATGCCGGCCTGATCCATCGGGATCAACGCCGCCAGCACAAATACTGTACCAATAAAGAAGATAATCAATCGTGCTACGGTCGTGCGGATCGCCAGCGGCAAGGCTTTCTGCGGCTGCTCGGTTTCGCCAGCGGCAATACCAATCAGCTCAGTGCCGGAGAAGGCGAAGTTCACCGCCACCATGGTCATCAGAATCGGCAAGGTGCCGTGCGGTAACCAGCCTGAAGCCGTCAGGTTACTCAATCCCGGTGCGGCACTGCCATCCTTCATCGGGATAAAGCCAAACATCGCGCCCGCACCGAGGATGATAAAGGCAATGATGGTGACCACTTTGATGATGGAGAACCAAAACTCCCCTTCCGCGAAGAAACGCGTGGAGACGATATTCAGCAGATAGATGGCGATGCAGAACACCAAACACCACAGCCACACCGGCGTGGTGGGGAACCAATACTGCATACAGAATCCGGCGGCGGTCAGGCTGGAGCCGAGCGCCACCGTCCACGTCAGCCAGTAGAGCCATGCCACAGTATAGCCAGTTGCCGGGCTGAGATAGCGCGCCGCATAGACATGGAAAGCGCCGGTTTCCGGCATCGCTACGGCCAGTTCGCCGAGACATACCATCACCAGCCACACCACCAGCGCGCCGATCAGATATGCCAGTAGCGTGCCCGCCGCCCCGGTGGTTGAGATGATATAGCCGGTGTTGAAGAACAGTCCGGTGCCAATCACACCTCCCAGCGACAGCATCACCAGATGCCGCACTTTCATGGTGCGCTTAAAGTTTTCCTGCGAAGAAGTATCCTGCGTTTGCATTATTTTTATCCGTATGGACGTCTGAACATCTATATGGACACAGGGTTATACGCGCCAGCGTGTCAATTTGCAACGTGGCAAAGGGTGAGGGTTTTAAAAAGTCGGGGGTGGCCCCGCGTCAACGGGGCACCACATCAGGCGCCAAATACGCCTTGCAGATAGCGCTCAAGCGCGATACGCGAGCTAAAACCATGCGGAATACCGTAATGTTCCTGGGATTCACCCATCAGATAAAGCGGGAACTGGGTGTAATGATCGCAGGTTTTCATTTCTGAGGCGGGCTCGGCAAAGTGCTGACTTTTCTCTTTCAGCGTGGGGTGAATGATCAATGCGGTGCGGCCCATGCGCGCTTCGCGATTGACGTAGACATAATTTTCACCACGACGATAACCGTAAATTTTTGGCGTCAGGGTGTCCATTTCGAACCCTGCTTTTTCCAGTACGCGCGCTACCTCATCCGGACGTAAATACATGCTTGCTCCTCTCTTCTCACAGCCCCGCAACCTTACAACAGCCCGACATACAGGACATTCGGAATTTCCCTAAAGCCTGGCATACGCCTGCGTTTAGTCACGTTTCGTCTACACTCAGTATTACTTGTTAAATCAAAGGGAGCGAAAAAATGTTTAATCGCGTAAGCAAAAACGATGACATTGATATCAATCAGGATGTAAACGAGCTGGCAGATTCGCTCGAAGCATTACTTAAATCTTACGGCAGCGAAGCCAAAGATGAAGTGGATAGCGCACGCAGCAAAGCACAGTCGCTGCTGAAGCAGACCCGCGCAAAACTGAACGGCGGCAACAGCCGCGTTTCTCAGGCAGCGCGTGACGCCAGTTATCAAGTTGATGCCTACGTGCATGACAAACCCTGGCATGGCGTGGGTGTCGGTGCAGCCGTGGGTCTGGTGTTAGGTGCGCTGTTAATGTCACGCCGTTAACCATCATTAGCGTTTAAAGAGAGCCTCGCGATTGCGGGGCTTTTTTGTGCCTGCCGCAAATGAAAGCGCACAAAATTTGACCTAAATTTTGCCTCCCTCGCCTTTACAAAAAAAATTTCGGGCCTGGAAGGTGCATGATCTCTGGTGTTAGCGTTTATCCGAAGATAAAAATACAAAATCCCTATATCTGGTGGGCTTGACCACTACGAGCACTACATCTAGTATTCAACCCATCAACTCGCTACCAGATGTCGTCAAGGACGAAGTTCGCTGCAAATAGGATTTTGCTTCGTATCTCGCATCCAGACCGCAATCAAAGGGAAATACGAATCATGCGCATTATTATTTACACTAAAAACAACTGTGTCCAGTGCAACGCGACAAAAAATGCCATGGACCGTAAAGGTATCGACTATCAGCTGATCAACCTCGATACCCAACCGGAAGCCATTGATAACCTCAAATCCCTCGGCTATCGCCAGGTGCCCGTCGTCATGACCCATGATGACCACTGGAGCGGCTTCCGCCCTGACAAAATCGCCAGCCTGCGCCAGCTCGCTGCAGTCGGGGGATAAGGCGATGTTCCCACTGGTCTACTTCTCTAGCCAGTCGGAAAACACGCACCGATTTATCACTCGTCTGGGACTGCCTGCTTGCCGCATACCGATTGATGGCAAGCAGCGCCTGCATATCGACCAACCCTTTATTTTAGTGGTGCCGAGCTACGGCGGCGGCAGTGCGCGGGGTGCGGTGCCCAGACAAGTGATTCAATTCCTTAATGATGACGCCAACCGACGCGGTATCCGCGGGGTGATTGCTGCCGGTAACCGCAACTTCGGTGAAGGCTATTGCCTGGCAGGCGACATCATTGCGCAGAAATGTCAGGTTCCTTATCTCTACCGCTTTGAGCTGATGGGAACCCCCGACGATATCGCTAATGTAAAAGCGGGAGTAACCCAATTTTGGCAACGACAGACACCCTGAACAGCACGCAGCTGGATTATCACGCGCTCAATGCGATGCTGAACCTGTATGACGCCGATGGCCGCATTCAGTTCGAGAAAGATCACGAGGCTACGCGCCAGTTCTTCCTGCAGCATGTAGAGCCGAATACCGTACAGTTCGCTTCGGCGGCCGATCGCCTGCGCTATCTGGTTGAGGAAGGCTACTATGAAGCCACGGTACTGAATCAGTACGACTTCAGTTTCCTGTGCCAGCTGCACGATGAAGCCAATGCCTGGGGTTTCCGTTTCCACACCTTCCTCGGTGCGTGGAAGTTTTACACCAGCTACACGCTGAAAACCTTCGACGGTAAACGCTATCTGGAAACCTTCGAGCAGCGCGCCTGCATGGTGGCGCTGACGCTGGCACGCGGCAACGAATCGCTGTCACGCGAATTGCTGGCAGAGATGCTCAGCGGCCGCTTCCAGCCAGCCACCCCAACCTTCCTCAACTGCGGTAAACAGCAGCGCGGCGAGTTAGTCTCGTGCTTCCTGCTGCGCATCGAAGACAATATGGAATCGATTGGGCGTGCGGTGAACTCGGCGCTGCAGTTGTCAAAACGCGGCGGCGGCGTGGCCTTCCTGCTCTCTAACCTGCGTGAATCCGGTGCGCCGATTAAGCGCATCGAAAACCAGTCGTCTGGCGTGATTCCGGTAATGAAGATGCTGGAAGATGCGTTCTCTTACGCCAATCAGCTTGGTGCACGCCAGGGCGCGGGCGCGGTGTGGCTGAACGCGCATCACCCCGATATCTTCCGCTTCCTTGATACCAAACGCGAAAACGCTGACGAGAAGATCCGTATCAAAACGCTGTCGCTCGGCGTGGTGATCCCCGATATCACCTTCCAGCTGGCGAAAGAGAATCGCGATATGGCGCTGTTCTCGCCGTATGACGTTGAGCGCATTTACGGCAAAGCGTTCGGTGATATCAGCATCAGCGAGCTGTATGAAGAGATGCTGGCCGACGATCGTATCCGTAAGACTTACATCAAGCCGCGTGATTTCTTCCAGACGCTGGCAGAAATTCAGTTTGAGTCAGGCTATCCGTACATCATGTACGAAGACAGCGTGAACCGTCACAACCCGATTGCTGGTCGCATCAATATGAGCAACCTGTGCTCAGAGATTTTGCAGGTTAACAGCGCCAGCGAATTCTATGACGATCTTAACTACCGCCGCGTGGGCAAGGATATCTCCTGTAACCTCGGCTCGCTGAACATCGCGCATGCTATGGATTCCCGCAATCTGGCGCAGACCGTTGAAACCGCCGTGCGCGCATTGACGGCGGTTTCTGAGATGAGCGAAATCAACTCGGTGCCGTCGGTCGCGGAAGGCAATCGTCGTTCACATGCGGTGGGCCTGGGTCAGATGAACCTGCACGGCTATCTGGCGCGTGAAGGCATGGCTTATGGCTCGGAAGAGGCACTGGATTTCACCAATCTCTACTTCTACTGCGTCACCTATCACGCGGTGCGCACGTCGAACCTGCTGGCTCAAGAGCGCAATCAGAGTTTTGATGGCTTTGAGCAGTCTCAGTATGCCAACGGCCGCTACTTCGATAAGTATGTGGATCGCGCCTGGCTGCCACGCACCGCACGCGTGGCACAGATTTTTGCCGATGCAGGCATTGCGCTGCCAAGTCAGGCCGATTGGCAGGCATTGCGCGAATCAGTGATGCAACACGGCTTGTTTAACCAGAACTTACAGGCGGTGCCGCCAACCGGTTCGATCTCGTACATCAATCACGCGACATCGAGTATTCACCCGATCGTGTCGCGCATTGAGATCCGTAAAGAGGGTAAAACCGGCCGCGTTTATTATCCGGCGCCGTTTATGACCAACGAGAATCTGGATCTTTATCAGGATGCGTACCAGATTGGTCCGGAAGCGATCATTGATACCTATGCCGAAGCCACGCAGCACGTCGATCAGGGCTTGTCGTTGACGCTGTTCTTCCGCGATGACGTCACCACGCGTGACATCAACAAAGCGCAAATTTATGCGTGGAAGAAAGGCATCAAAACGCTCTACTACATTCGTCTGCGCCAGATGGCGCTGCAAGGCACCGAAGTCCAGGGCTGCGTCTCCTGCTCATTGTGATGAAAACTATGCAACTTAAACAAATTCAAGCGATTAACTGGAACCGAATCCAGGACGAAAAAGACCTCGAAGTGTGGAACCGTCTGACCAGCAACTTCTGGCTGCCGGAAAAAGTGCCATTGTCCAACGACCTGCCAGCCTGGCAGTCGCTGGACCACCAGCAACAGCAGCTGACCATCCGCGTGTTTACCGGTTTGACGCTGCTCGACACTATCCAGAACGTGATCGGCGCGCCGGGCCTGATGGAAGACGCCATCACGCCGCATGAAGAAGCGGTGCTGTCGAATATCAGCTTTATGGAAGCGGTGCATGCGCGTTCATACAGCTCGATTTTCTCCACCCTGTGCAACACCGCCGATGTCGATGCGGCGTATCGCTGGAGTGAGGAGAACGAAGCGTTGCAGAACAAGGCGAAGATTGTGCTGGATCACTATCGGGCCGAGGACCCGCTGAAGAAGAAAATCGCCAGCGTGTTCCTGGAATCGTTCCTGTTCTACTCCGGTTTCTGGCTGCCGATGTACTGGTCAAGCCGTGGCAAATTGACCAACACCGCTGACCTGATTCGTTTGATTATTCGCGATGAAGCGGTGCACGGATATTACATCGGCTACAAGTACCAGAAGGCACTGGAAAAAGTTGACGATGCACGCCGTGAAGAGCTGCAGCAATTTGCCATCGATTTGCTGCTGGCGCTGTATGAAAACGAAGTGGAGTATACCGAAGCGCTGTATGCGGATGTCGGTTGGGCGGAAGAGGTAAAAACCTTCCTGCACTACAACGCTAACAAGGCGTTGATGAATCTGGGGTATGAGGCGTTGTTCCCGTCAGAGCTGACGACGGTGAATCCGGCCATTCTCTCGGCTTTGTCACCGAATGCCGATGAAAACCACGATTTCTTCTCCGGTTCAGGTTCTTCCTACGTGATGGGAAAAGCCGTGGAAACCGAAGACGAGGACTGGAATTTCTAGCATCAGGCCTGCTGCACAGGGCGCGCCACAACGCGCCCTTTCATCACCTTCATATTTACTGATTAGACTGACAAATATTCCCTCGTTATTTCCCTTTCTCAGCTTCATTATTTTGTCATTTTAGCGCCATTAATTCGTCCATTATATCGCCTACATAAGCGCAATTTATTCGTGTTTCACTGAGCATTTGCCGTGAAAGCGGGTTAATTTCATAAAAATTTCAGAAAAAAATGATTCGCTCTCATCCCTTGTGAGCACTGGAATTATCGCCAATCTGCACGCGCTCGCTCAGCCAAATATCCGAACCAAGGGTTGTCAGATATTCTCACTATGCTAGGTTATAGGGCGCTTAAATTTAATCGAGATCACTACAAGAAATAGCTAAACATTTAACCGGGAAATTAATTACTGCATGGCAATTAAACTCGAAGTAAAGAATTTATATAAGGTATTTGGGGATCACCCCGAAAAGGCATTTAAGCTGATTGAGAAAGGCGAAAGCAAAGAGAGTATTCTGGCGAAAACCGGTCTCTCCGTCGGCGTAAAAGATGCCAGTCTGGCCATTGAAGAAGGCGAGATCTTCGTCATCATGGGGCTCTCCGGTTCAGGGAAATCCACCATGGTTCGCCTTCTCAATCGTCTGATCGAGCCCACTCGCGGCCAGGTGATCATTGACGGTGTCGATATTGCGAAAATATCGGATGCTGAACTGCGTGAAGTGCGCAGAAATAAGATCAGCATGGTATTCCAGTCCTTCGCATTAATGCCCCATATGACGGTGCTGAATAATACCGCCTTCGGCATGGAATTAGCGGGCGTGCCGTTACAGGAACGTCAGGAAAAAGCGCTGGAAGCATTGCGTCAGGTGGGACTGGATAATTATGCTCACTCCTATCCAGATGAACTCTCCGGCGGTATGCGTCAACGTGTCGGATTAGCGCGCGCGCTGGCGATCAATCCCGATATTTTACTGATGGATGAAGCCTTCTCCGCCCTCGATCCGCTTATTCGTACCGAAATGCAGGATGAGCTGGTCAAACTGCAGGCGAAACATCAGCGTACCATTGTGTTTATCTCTCACGATCTCGATGAAGCGATGCGTATTGGCGATCGCATCGCCATCATGCAGGGTGGCGAAGTGGTACAGGTCGGTACGCCGGATGAAATCCTGAATAATCCCGCTAACGATTATGTGCGCACCTTCTTCCGGGGTGTCGATATTAGCCATGTGTTTAGCGCCAGGGATATTGCCCGTCGTAGCGCCGGCGCACTGATTCGTAAAGCGGCCGGTTTTGGCCCACGTTCCGCCATTAAACTGCTTCAGGATGAAGACCGCGAATATGGCTATGTGCTGGAGAAACAGAAATTTGTCGGCGTAGTTTCAACCGATTCACTTAAAGCGGCACTGGCTGCGGGTGAAGGTCTGGATAGCGCCCTGCTTGAGACGCCGTTAGCGGTTCCTGCGGATACCTCCCTGAACGATTTGCTCTCCCACGTTGCACAAGCGCCCTGCGCGGTGCCGGTGGTCGGCGAGGAGAATCAGTACGTCGGTATTATTTCCAAAAGCATGCTATTGCGCGCTTTAGATCGTGAAGGAGCCCAGTCATGAGTGAACAAACCAGCAATCCGTGGGATAGCGCCAGCCAGACCACGCAGCAACCCGCGACCACAGATTCGAGCGCGGCAGCCAGCAGTAGCGATCCCTGGGGCGGAAGTAGCAGCAGCGCACCCGCCGACAGCACGTCCAGCAGCGGTTCCGCCGATGCATGGGGCGATCCTTCAGCGGCGAGCGGCGGACATGATGCTGCCAGCAGCGCAGCCAGTAGCAGTGGTTCAGCCGATGCATGGGGTGATCCCTCGGCGGCGAGCGGTGGACATGATGCCGCCAGCAGTGCCGCCAGTAGCAGTGACTGGCTCAACAGCGCGCCCGCTCCGGCTCCCGAGCATTTTAATATCATGGATCCGTTCCACAAGACCTGGATCCCACTCGACAGCTGGGTGACCGAAGGCATCGACTGGGTCGTTAGCCACTTCCGCCCGGTGTTCCAGGGCATTCGCGTGCCGGTCGACTATATCCTCAGCGCATTTCAGCAGTTGCTGCTGGGCATGCCCGCGCCCGTGGCAATTGTGGTATTTGCGTTGATTGCCTGGCAAATTGCCAGCCCGGCCATGGGAATCGCGACTCTCATTTCATTGATTGCGATTGGTGCTATTGGCGCGTGGTCGCAAGCGATGGTGACACTGGCGCTGGTACTGACCGCCCTGCTGTTCTGTATCATCATCGGCCTCCCGCTGGGGATTTGGCTGGCACGCAGTGAACGTGCGGCACGCATTATCCGACCGTTGCTGGATGCGATGCAGACCACACCGGCCTTCGT